>NZ_DASURI010000572.1:0-6957 GCF_036280135.1 Longimicrobium sp. | reverse complement strand
GCGCGCTCCGGCAGCGGTCCCATGGACGCCGCGTTGAGCCACGGAGCCCGGGCCACGTGGGGAAACTCGCGGTCGCGCAGCGCGCGAAACTCCGCCGCGGGCACCTCGGGAGCGATGGTCTGGGGCATGGGGCTAGTGTAGCGGGCGGGGTTTGCGGGGACAAGGCCGGGCCGTGACGGAAACGCAACGGCGGGTTACAGGGGACAGGTTACAGGGGACGGCAAGCAACGACGAGTCATCCGCGGAGGCGGCCCGTCGTCCGGCAGTTGCTGGCTGTCCCCTGTCCCCTGTAACCTGTCCCCCGCGGTTCCATCACCGAGACAAAGTCAGACCAAGCGCATGAAAGTCACCAGCCTCCCGCCGCAGAAGCACGACCCCGACCGGCTCAGCGTCTTCATCGACGGCGAGTTCCGGATGGGGCTGGCCGCGGAGGTGGCGAGCGCCGCCAACCTGCGCGTGGGCGACATGGTGGACGAGGCGCGGCTGGCGGAGCTGGAGCGCCGCGACCGCACTTGGCAGGCGCGCGAGGCCGCCCTGCGCCTGCTCACCGTGCGCCCCCGCAGCGCCGTGGAGCTCGCCCGCCGCCTGCGGATGAAGGGCTACGGGCCGGACGTGGCGGAGGAGGTGATCGGCCGGCTGCGCGCGCTGGGGATGATCGACGACGCGGCGTTCGCGGGGATGCTGGCCCGCGACCGCGTGCGCCTGCGCCCGCAGGGCAGCCGACGCCTGGCCAACGAGCTGCGCCAGAAAGGCGTGGACGACGAGACGGCGCGCGCCGCCATCCGCGAGACCATGGAGGCCGAGGAGACGGACGACCGCGAGCTGGCCCGCCGCGCCGCCGCCAAGTGGAAGCCCCGCGCCGGCGAGGAGCGGCAAAGCGCGCGGCGGCGCCTGCACGGCTTCCTGGCCCGCCGCGGCTTCGACGGCGAGACGATCCGCGAGGTGCTGGACGAGACGCTCCCGGACGACGCGTTCGAGTGAGGCCGCCGTTGCAGGCTGTCCCCTCTACCCTGTCCCCTGTCCTCCCGCCCTTCCCCCGAAACGCAAAGAAGCCCGCCGCGACGCACCGGTCACGGCGGGCTCCTCGAACCCCGAAAATCAGACGTCCACCTTGATCTCCGTCTGCGCCTCCACGGGCCGGTTGGTGTCCAGGTTCACCGCGGGGCGAAACACCAGGCTCAACGCCCACCGGCGGATGCGCTCGTCGTAGCCGCGGTTTCCCGTGCTGCTGGCCAAGCGCGCGTCGCGCACGCGGCCCCGCTCATCCACCGTCAGCCGGACAGTGATCTCCTGGCTGGTGACGCCACCCGGCTTGTCGGGCGGGATGAGCATCACGTCCGTGGCCGGCGGGCGAATGCGGCTGCCTCCGCCGCCGTTCCCCGGCCCCACCCCGGAGCCGATGCCACCGCCCGTGCCGCCACCGCTCCCCCCGCCGGAGCCCGGTCCCTGGCCCGGACCTTCACCGGGCCCCTGGCCCGCGCCCTGCCCACCGCCGCTTCCAGCCCCACTGCCGGCCGCTGTCGGCGTCGGCGCCACCGCGGGCGGACGCTCCTGGGGAGGCGCCTGCGTCTGCGGCGTGGGCTGGGGCTTAGGCGGCTCGGGGACGGGCGTGGGCTCGGGCGGCACCAGTACGTCCTCCTCCGGCACGGGCTCCACGACGGGCTCGGGCGTGGGCGCCAGCTCCACGTACGACACCATCTCCTCGCCGCCGGCCCCGCCTCCCCCGCCACCGCCCCCCTCGGGGAACGCCAGCGCCGGCCCGTCGCCGGCCGGATTAATGGCGAGCAGCACCCGCTCGCGAAAGCCCCATGCCAACAGCACGATCAAAAGCACGTGCACCAGCGCCGCCACGCCTGCCGCTGACAGGGCGCCGCGCCGGTTCGGTTTGCGAATGCCTTCGACGTGCTGGAACACCGCTCGGTTCTCCTGGTCCGTGTGGGTGCTTCGACCGGGCTAATACCTCGCGTCCCGGCGGATTGATCCCCTGTACGGCGACGGCGGGGTGGAGGTTGCAGGCCTGATCAGGGAATAGGGAATAGGGAATAGGGAATAGGGAATAGCGGGACCCGGCACCAGTTCTCTGCAACGCGTGCAGGCTGTACGCAACACACCCTCTCCCGCGACGGCGAAAGAGGGTGCGATTCGTCCGAGCTCCAGCAGCTGCAGGCTATTCCCTATTCCCTGTTCCCTATTCCCTGCCGTTCGCCGTCACAGCTCGATCTGCGCCCCCAGCTCCACCACCCGGTTCGGCGGGAGACCAAAGAACGAGGTGGCACTTCGCGCGTTGCGCGACATCACCGAGAACAGGTGCTCGCGCCAGATGGCCATCCCCGGGTTCCTGGACGCGATCAGCGTCTCGCGGCCCAGGAAGTAGCTCGTCTCCATCGGCTTGAAGACCAGCCCCTTCTTCTTCGCCAGCGCCAGCCCCGACGGGATGTCCGGGTCCTCCGTGAAGCCGTAGCGCAGCAGCACGCGGAACAGGCCGTGGCCCATCTCCTCCACCTCCACCCGCTCGGGATCGTCCACCCGCGGCACCTCTTCCGTCTGCACCGTCAGCAGCACCACGCGCTCGTGCAGCACCTTGTTGTGCATCAGGTTGTGCAGCAGCGCGGGGGGCGTGCCGTCCGCGTTGCCGTACATGTAGACGGCCGTCCCCGGCACGCGCGTGTACTTGTTGGCGGCCAGGTCCTTCTGGAACAGCTTCACGGGAAGCGTGCGCGCCTGCATCCGCTGCGCCAGGATCTGCCGTCCCATCTTCCACGTCGTCATGCACGTGAAGAAGCCGGCCGCGATCACCAGCGGGAACCAGCCGCCGTGGGGGATCTTGACGATGTTGGCGCCCCAGAAGCCCAGGTCCACCACCAGGAAGCCCGCGGCCAGCAGCCCCACCTTCCACTTCGGCCAGCCGAAGCGCGTGCGCGCCACGAACCCGAACAGGATGGTGGTGAACACCATGTCCGTCGTCACCGCCACGCCGTACGCCGACGCCAGGCTGCTGGAGTTGCGAAAGCCCAGCACCAGCCCGATGCACGCCAGCATCAGCAGCCAGTTCACGCTGGGAATGTAGATCTGCCCGATCTGCCGCTCCGACGTGTGCTCGATGCGCAGGCGCGGCAGGTAGCCCAGCTGCACGGCCTGCCGCGTGAGCGAGAACGCGCCCGAGATCACCGCCTGCGACGCGATGACGGTCGCCAGCGTCGAAAGCGCCACCAGCGGGTACAGCGCCCACTCCGGCGCCATGTGAAAGAACGGGTGCTCGATGGCCTCGGGCTCGCGCATGATGAGCGCGCCCTGGCCAAAGTAGTTCAGCAGCAGGGCCGGCAGCACCACCGTGAACCACGTGAAGCGGATAGGCCCCGCGCCAAAGTGCCCCATGTCGGCGTACAGCGCCTCCCCGCCCGTCACGGCCAGGAACACCGAGCCCAGCACCAGGAACCCCGACCACCCGTTGTTCGCGAAGAACGACACCGCGTACAGCGGATTGACGGCGGCCAGCACGCCGGGCGACCGGATGACCTGCCACGCGCCCAGCACGCCCAGCGTCACGAACCACAGCAGCGTCACGGGTCCGAACACCCGGCCGATCCCCGCCGTACCCCGGCTCTGCACGGCGAACAGGCCCACCAGGATGGCGATGACGATGGGCAGCACGTACGGCTCCAGCAGCGGCGTGGCCACCTTGAGCCCCTCCACCGCGCTCAGCACCGAGATGGCGGGGGTGATCATGCTGTCGCCGTACAGCAGCGACGCGCCAAAGAGCCCCGCCAGCACCAGCACCCACCGCCGGCTTCCCGTCCGCATGCGGGCGGCGGGGGCCACCAGGGCCGTCAGCGCGATCATCCCGCCCTCGCCCCGGTTGTCCGCCCGCATGACGAACACCAGGTATTTGATGGAGATGACGATGAGGAGCGCCCAGAAGATCAGCGACAGCACGCCCAGCACGTTTCCGCGCACGGGCTCCAGCCCGTAGTGCTCGCCCAGCGATTCGCGGATGGCATACAGCGGGCTGGTGCCGATGTCGCCGTACACCACCCCCAGGGCGGTGAGTGCCAGCACGTAGAAGTAGCGCCCGCGTGCGTCGTGTTCCGTGCCGTGGCTCACGAGTGTACCGGTTGGGGAAGCCGGCGGCGGTCCAATGCCGCGCGCCGGGAGCGATCTCCTTCAGGACGTCCGCGGAGGCAGTTGCAACCGCGGTGCCGGGCGCGGAACGGCGACAACCTACGCCCCGTCCGCCCCACGTCAACGGACTACGAATCCACGCGCCCCCGGTTGCATGCTGCTGCTCCAGAACGACGTGAGACAATCGGCGACAATCGGCGAGAAAAGGCGAGAAGAGGCGAGAATCGTCCAGTCCGAGGTGCACGAAACGCGAAGGCCCCTCCCGCCATTGGCGAAAGGGGCCTCCACTCGTCTGCACAACCGGCGTCAGTCGTCGCTGCCGCCCTCGGCCGTGGCGGAGATGCCGCGCATCCCCATCACTTCCTTGACGCGCTCCTCCACGCGGGTCGCCACCTCGGGGTTCTCCTGCAGGAACGCCTTGGCGTTCTCGCGCCCCTGCCCCAGCCGCACGTCACCGAACGAGAACCACGCGCCGGACTTGTTAATGACGTCCGACTCCACGCCCAGGTCCACGATGATGCCGTAGTGGTCGATGCCCACGTTGAACATGATGTCGAAGTCCGCCTGCTTGAACGGCGGCGCCACCTTGTTCTTGACGATCTTGGCGCGCGTCTTGTTGCCCACCAGCACCTCGCGGTCCTTGATGGACCCGATGCGGCGGATGTCGATGCGCAGCGACGCGTAGAACTTGAGCGCGCGGCCGCCCGTCGTGGTCTCCGGGCTGCCGAACATCACGCCGATCTTCTCGCGGATCTGGTTGGTGAAGATCACCGTGGTCTGCGAGCGGTTGATGGCGCCCGTGAGCTTGCGCAACGCCTGCGACATGAGCCGCGCCTGCAGGCCCACGTGGCTGTCGCCCATCTCGCCCTCGATCTCGGCGCGGGGCACCAGGGCGGCCACGGAGTCGATCACCACCACCTCCACCGCGCCCGAGCGCACCAGCACCTCCGCGATCTCCAGCGCCTGCTCGCCCGTGTCCGGCTGCGAGACGAGCAGGTTGTCCACGTCCACGCCCAGCTTGCGCGCGTACTCGATGTCCAGCGCGTGCTCCGCGTCGATGAACGCCGCCACGCCGCCGCTGCGCTGCGAGTTGGCGATCACGTGCAGGCAGAGCGTCGTCTTGCCGGACGACTCGGGTCCGTAGATCTCCGTGATGCGCCCGCGCGGGATGCCGCCGATCCCGATGGCCGCGTCCAGGTTGATGGCGCCCGTGGGGATCGCCGAGACAGCGATCCGGGGGCCGTTGATCCCCATGCGCATGATCGAGCCCTTGCCGAAGGACTTCTCGATCTGCCCGATGGCGACGTTCAGGGCCTTCAGCTTGTCGGCCGCGATCTCCACAGCTGCCATCTCTCGTTCCTCTGGTAAGCGCTGGTGCCGAGCCCGATCAGGGCGTGCGGATGGTACACCCCGGGCGCGGGGCGGTTCCCGAAGATAATGCGAAAGTTTACACGATCGGCCGCCGGAACACAAGGGTTTCGACGGCCCGCCATTCGGCCCGCCGCCCGCCTCAGCCCAGCAGCTCCCCCACGGCTTCCACGAGCGCGTCGCCCGCGCGCGCGATCCCCGCGTCGTCCACGTCCAGGTGCGTTACCGCGCGCAGCCGCCGCGCGCCAAACTGCGTCATCCGCACCCCGCGCCGCTCCAGCGCGGCGAGGACGGCGGCCGGCTCCAGCCGCGGCTCCACGAGGTCCATCATCACGATGTTCGTCTCCGGCGGCACCACGGACAGCCCTGGCACGCCGGCCGCGCGGCCCGCCAGCTCCCGCGCGCGGCGGTGATCCTGCTCCAGCAGGGGAAAGTGGTTGCGCAGCCCGTGCAGCGCCGCCGCCGCCAGGATCCCCGCCTGCCGCATGCCGCCGCCCAGTCGCCGGCGCACGCGCCAGGCTTTCTCCATCGCTTCCGCACTGCCGGCCAGGATGGAGCCCACGGGGGCGCCCAGCCCCTTGGAGAGTGCCACCATCACCGTGTCCACGGGCGCGGCGAACTCGGCCATGGGCACGCCCGTCGCCACGGACGCGTTGGGCAGGCGCGCGCCGTCCAAGTGCACGGCCACGCCCCGCGCGTGCGCCGTCTCGGCGACGACCCGCAGCTGCGCCAGGGGCATCACGCGGCCGCCCGCGCCATTGTGCGTGTTCTCCAGGCACACCAATGACGTCAGGGGCAGGTACGGCGTGCCCGGACGTACGTACTCGGCCACGTGCTCGGGGCGCAGCAGCCCGTCGGCGGTGGGCACGGCGCGCATCTGGATGCCGCCCCACGCCGCGGCGGCGCCGTCTTCGTAGTTGAGGATGTGGCCCCCTGCCTCGATCACCGCCTCCGTACCCGGCCGGCCGAGCACGAGCAGCGCGGTGGTGTTGGCCATGATGCCACTGGGAAAGAAAAGCGCGGCGTCCTTTCCGAGCAGCTCGGCCGCGTACCGCTCCAGGGCGGCAACGGTCGGGTCGTCGCCCAGCACCGCGTCGCCCACTTCGGCCTCGGCGATGGCGTGCCGCATCGCGGGCGTGGGACGGGTCACCGTGTCGGAACGGAGGTCTACGGCGGTCGTGAGACGATCGGGCATGGGCATCTCGTCGGCGGGTTCGGGAGCGTCGAAAGATTCCCCCGCGTCGCCCCCGCGGCAAGGGGCGCCCGCCGCCTGTTTTCGCCAGCGGCGGCCACGTCCCTTTCCGTCCTCCGCTTCCGAAGTAGCCCATGTGGTCCTCCCGTTCAGGTGAAGGAAATACCGCACCGGACAGCAGATCCTCTCAGATCCTCTCAGATCCTCTCAGATCCTCTCAGATCCTCTCAGATCCTCTCAGATCCTCTCAGATCCTCTCAGATCCTCTCAGATCCTCT
>NZ_DASURI010000571.1:0-5553 GCF_036280135.1 Longimicrobium sp. | reverse complement strand
TGGAATCATCGCGGGGCGGCGGACCATGGGTCTGCCGCCCTGCGTCGTTGGGGGCCCTCACCCGCTCGCTGTCGCTCGCACCCTCTCCCGCAAACTGCGCGGGAGAGGGTGTAGACTTCGACCGGCCCTGGTGCGCGACGCCGGCGGTCCGGTCGGTTGAAGCCTCGTTCGCAGAGCGCGTCGGCGCGAGACGGGGCTTGCCGCTGTCCCAGTGGCGGGTTCACCCGCTCCGGCTGCGCGTCGGACCCCGGGCACCGGGCGACGCACCTCGGACCCTCTCGCCTCCGTCCGGACGGACGTGTCTCGACAGCCGCCCCGGTGCACATGGCTTCGTGTGTGCTGGGGCAGTCCGCGCAGGCGGACTTCGCGAATCTCCAGCGGCGAATTCATTCGCTCCGGCTTGGAGACGGCCTTTCCCGGATCTGATCCGCAATCGGACGGAAGGCCCGGCGTCGCGGTACCCAAAACTCGCCGCCATCCGCGCCACCCGTACGCGCCCGCTGTCTGCCCTCCGCGTCTGCCCTCCGCGTCTGCCCTCCGCGTCCGCCCTCCGCGTCTGCCCTCCGCGTCTGCCCTCCGCATCTGCCCTCCGCATCTGCCTTCCGCATCTGCCCTCCGCGCCGGCGTGAGGCACCGGCGGCGGCACGGCACCGCGTGTGTACGCCGCGCGCTTGCACGTTCCCGCGGGGTCGTGTAGGATAGCCATCGTCAGCACACTTCGATTCCAGGGCCTTCCTATTCGGCGTCCGGGTCCCACCCGGACCCCGCGGCGGCGCGGCGGCACCCCGCCCCGCATCCGCGGATGCTGCTTTCTTCGCACTCCCCATCGACACCGGTGTTCACCTCGTCGTCCCGCGCACCGGCGTGGCGGACGAACGTTCCATCCACCCCCCGGCACGACCGCACGCGCAGGACCCGCCCCCGCGGCGGGCACACGAGCCCCAGCCGTTTCACCACACCACCCGAGGGTTGCCACTGATGAAACCTTCCCTGTGTACACTCGCCCGGGCCGCGCTCCTGGCCCTGGGGCTGGCCGCCGCCGCGCCGCCCGCGGCCGCGCAGGAGGCCGGCGGCGTTCGCGGCACCGTCACCGACCAGGCCACCCGCCGCCCGCTCCCCGGCGCGCGCGTGACCGTCGCGGGCACCCCCCGCGGCGCCGTGACGGATGCCCGGGGCGCGTACCAGCTCACCGGCGTGCCCGCCGGCACCCGCGTGCTGCGCGTGGAGCTGCTGGGCTACAGCCCCGTGGAGCGCGCCGTGGCCGTGGCCGCGGGGCAGACCATCACGGCCGACTTCAGCCTGGGCGAGTCGGCCATCTCCCTGGACGAGCTGGTGGTGGTGGGATACGGCACGGAGCGCCGCGGCGAGCTCACGGCCGCCGTGTCGTCCGTGGAGGGCGCGGCGATCGCCGACCAGCCCGTGGCGGGGCTGGACGCGGCCCTGCAGGGGCGCGTGGCCGGCGTGCAGGTGGTGCAGAACGCCGGCAACCCCGGCAACGCCCCCACCGTGCGGGTGCGCGGCGCCGCCAGCATCAGCGCCAGCAACCAGCCCCTGTACGTGGTGGACGGCGTGCCCCTCATCTCCGAGGACTACTCGCAGCTGGGGATGGGCGGGCAGGGGATCTCCGGCGTCACGGGGCTGAGCCCCGAGGACATCGAGAGCATCGACGTGCTCAAGGACGCCGCCGCCACGGCCATCTACGGCTCGCGGGGCAGCAACGGCGTGATCGTCGTCACCACGCGGCGCGGGCGGGCGGGGCGGCCCCGCGCCACCTTCAGCGCGTCGGCGGGCACGCAGGAGGCCGCGCGGCGGCTGGACCTGCTGAGCGCCACGGAGTACCTGGAGTTCTTCAACGAGAGCGCCGTCAACGACGGCTACGACGAGGACTACTACGGCGTCATCGGCGTGGACGACCGGGTGAGCACCGACTGGCAGGACGAGGTGCTGCGCACGGCCCCCGTGCAGAGCTACGAGCTGGGGCTGAGCGGCGGCGACGAGCGGGTGCGCTACTACGTGGGCGGCACCTGGTTCGACCAGGAGGGCATCGTCATCGGCTCGTCGTACGAGCGGGCGGGCGCGCGCGCCAACCTGGACCTGGCGCCCACCGACCGCCTGTCGCTGGCGGTGTCGCTGGGCCTTGCCCGCGAGCTCACCCACCGCATCGAGAACGACGGCAGCGACAAGGGGATCATCACCAACTCCGTGGGCAACGCTCCCCTCATCGCCGTGCGCAACGACGACGGCACCTTCACGGGGACGGCCGACGGGCTGGAGTACCCCAACGCCGTGGCCCTGGGCACCCTGAACGACGCGCAGGCGCGCACCTGGCGCACCCTGGGCAACGTGGAGGGTCGCTACCGCCTGCTCGACGCCCTGACCTGGACGTCGCGGGTGGGCTTCGACGTGCTGGGGCTGCGCGAGTCGCAGTACGAGTCGCCGCGGGTGGGCGGCACCTACGCGGCCAGCAGCGGCGGCGTGGCCAAGAGCGGCACCACCACGGGCGCCCGCTACGCCATCGACAACTTCGCCACCTGGGACCAGCTCCTGGGCGACCGGCACGACGTGACGCTCACCCTGGGCAGCAGCGTGGAGCTCAACCGGGGCGAGCTCAACTTCATCCGGGGCGAGCAGCTGGGCAACGACCGGCTGCGCGAGGTGCGCAACGCCGCCGTCATCGTGGACGCCGACGCCACGCGCTTCGAGAACAACCTGGTTTCCTTCTTCTCCCGCGCCGCGTACACCTTTGACGACCGGCTCACGCTGGGCGGCAGCGTGCGCTACGACGGCTCGTCGCGCTTTGGCGAGAACAACCGCTGGGGCGTGTTCCCGGCCGTGTCGGCCGCGTGGTCCGTGGCCAACGAGCGCTTCATGGAGGGCGTGGCGTTCGTGGACGACCTCAAGGTGCGCGCCAGCTACGGCGTCACGGGCAACCAGGCCATCAGCAACTACCCCTTCCAGGGGCTGGTGGGCAGCGCCAACTACGGCGAGATCCCCGGCCTGGCGCCCAGCAACCTGGCCAACCCCGACCTGCGGTGGGAAAGCACGCGCCAGGTGGACGTGGGCGTGGACCTGCTCGTCCTGGACGAGCGCGTGGGGCTCACGGTGGACTGGTACCACAAGGACACGCGGGACCTGCTCCTGGACCGTCCCGTGACGAGCACCAGCGGCTTCACGAGCGTGTTCGACAACGTGGGCGAGATGGAGAACCGGGGGTGGGAGGTGTCGCTGCGCACGCTGAACCTGGTGCCCGCGCGCGAGGGCGGCGCGCGCTGGACCACGGAGCTCAACTGGACGGCCAACCGCAACCGGGTCACGGCCCTCTTCAACGACGAGCCCTTCAGCACGGGCGAGCGCGACATCAACCGCGTGCAGGTGGGGCAGCCCATCGGCGCCTTCTACACGGTCAAGTTCTTGGGCGTGGACCCGCGGACGGGCGACGCCATCTACGAGGACCTGGACGACAACGGGCGCATCGGCTCGGGCGACCGGCAGATCGTGGGCAGCCCGCACCCCGACTGGACGGGCGGCCTGGCCAACACGCTGGAGCTCGCCGGGTTCGACCTGCGGGCGTTCGTGCAGGTGAGCCAGGGGGCCGAGGTGTTCAACGCCATGCGCCTCTTCAGCGACGCGGGGGGCTGGTACCTGGACAACCAGTTTGGCCACGTGATGGAGCGCTGGCGCCAGCCGGGCGACGAGACGGACGTGCCGCGGGCCAGCTACGACGGCCTCTCGGGGGCCCGCACCATCAGCAGCCGCTTCATCGAGGACGGCTCGTACGTGCGGCTGCAGGAGGTGACGCTGGGGTACCGCCTGCCGGCCGCGCTGGCCCGCCGCGCGGGGATGGAGGGCGCCCGCGTGTACGTGTCGGGGCACAACCTGCACACCTGGACGGACTACATGGGCTACTCGCCCGACGTGAACAGCAACGGTGTCTCCAACGCGGCGCTGGGGACGGACTTCTACGCCTACCCCGTGGCCCGCACCATCTCGCTGGGCATCCGGGGCACCTGGTGACCGCGTCCACGAACCCCATCAACCCCTCCGTGGAGACCCCATGCGACTGAGACTTCTCCTTCCCGCGCTGCTGCTGGCGGGCACGGCGGCCTGCGACGGGCTGCTGGACGCGGACCCCGTGGACCAGCTCCCCGTGGACCAGGCCATCACGAGCGCCGAGGGGGCCCGCACGGCCCTGGCCGGCGCCTACAACGCCCTGCAGAGCGCCAGCTACTACGGCGGCGACTTCGTCTTCTTTGGCGACCTGTCGGCCGACAACGCCGTGCACACGGGCACCTTCCAGACCTTCGACGATGCCGACGTCAACCAGCTGCGGGCCGACAACGGCACCGTCGAGGGCATCTGGGACGCGCTGTACATCGGCCTGAACCGCGCCAACGTGCTCCTGCGGCAGGTGCCGGGCGTGACGGACCTGGACGCCGACGAGCGCGACCAGATCCTGGGCGAGGCGCACTTTCTTCGCGCCCTGCACCTGCACAACCTGGTCAAGCTGTGGGGCGACGTGCCCATGCCCCTGGAGCCGGCCGCCAGCGTGGACGAGGCCGGGCGCATCACCCGCACCCCGGCGGACCAGGTGTACGCGCAGATCGTGAGCGACCTGCAGCAGGCGGCCTCGCTCATGTCCGAGGAGCAGACGCGGCAGGCCTCGGCCGGGGCGGCGCGGGCGCTGCTGGCCCGCGTGCAGCTGTACCGCGGCCAGTGGGCGGCGGCCCTGGCGCAGGCCGAGGCCGTGGAGGCCATGGGCTACACGCTGGCGCCCTCCTTTGGCGACCTGTTCGACGAGGACGGGGCCGACACGGACGAGGACATCCTGCGGGTGACCTTCACGGCGTCGGACTACAACAACCTGGGCTACTACTACCTCAGCGAGGACGAGGGCGGCCGGGGCGAGGTGGCGCCGCAGCAGGAGCTCATCGACGCGTACGAGGCCGACGACGCGCGCCTGGCCTGGTCCATCTCGGGCGACGAGGAGGGCGACGCGTTCGGCACCCGGTTCCCCAGCACGGCGGGCGCCGAGGACGTGCACGTGATCCGCTTTGCCGAGGTGGTGCTCACGCGCGCCGAGGCCCTGGCGCGCCTGGGCCGGCTGGAGGAGGCGGTGGACCAGTACAACCGCATCCGCGAGCGGGCGGGCGTGGATCCGCACGTGCTGGGGGTGGACGTGACGGGCCAGCAGCAGGTGCTGCAGGCCATCTGGGCGGAGCGGCAGCGCGAGCTGGCGTTCGAGGGCGACCGCTGGCCGGACCTGGTGCGCACGGGGCGCGCGGCGGCGGTGCTGGGCATTCCCGCGTTCCAGACGCTGTATCCCGTTCCCCAGGGGGAGATCGACGTGGCGTCGGGGCTCACGCAGAACCCGGGGTACTGACGGAACCGCAGGGAATAGGGAACAGGGAATAGGGAATAGCGGGATGGAAGACCGGGGGCGCGTCGCGCGGTGCGGCGCGCCCCCGGCCGCAGGGCGGTCCGGACGACGCGGCCCCCAGCCCCGGCGAATGAATTCGCGGCTCGGACTACGTGATGTCGGCCTTCGCCGACGGC
>NZ_DASURI010000570.1:0-4267 GCF_036280135.1 Longimicrobium sp. | reverse complement strand
CCATCCTGGAGTTGCGGGAGATCTGTACCCGCCGGGCCAAGCTCCTGTCGGGGATCGGCGAGAGCGTGGCGCGCCTGAGGACGTTCGCGCTGGACGAGTACCCGACTCCCTACCAGCGCTGGCAGTTCAACGCCGAGTTGGAGGAGTTGCGAACGCGCCTCTTCTTCATGAAGGACATCGCGATCAGCCGCACGGCGTTCGAGTCCGCGGAGAAGGAGATCGGCGTCCTGTGCGATTCGCTTTCCCTTTCCAGCCCGTTGCAGCAGTCCCTGGAACAGGTGCTCGCCATCCTGGAGCACGCCGTGCAGACCGTCAGCGAGACGTCCGGCGTCATCCTGGAGGAGGGGAACCAAGTCATCACCCGGCTCAAACGTGACATGCTGGCGCGCCCGACCTCTCGCGCCATCGGCAGGCTCGCCGGCGGCGCGTACGGGCTGCTGCTCAACAAGTCCTTTCGGGACGGGGATCCGCGAAAGCGAAGGTACCTCGCCGACTTGGCCGATGCCGCCCGGCGCGCGCTCAAGCTGTGCGACGGCGCGCTCAACGACCTGGGGATGGCGAGTGGGCTCGCCGCCATGCTCGCCCCGGGCGCCGCCCCCGGAGCGCGCAGCGCGGCGGTGGAACTGGCGTTCAAAGCACTCGCGGACAGCAACCGCGACGTGGCGGACGGGTTTGACGACCCCATCCGCCACGCGGCGCGCTGGTGCAAGACAATCGTGGACCGCGAGATCGCGTTCGCCAGCGCGCAGAACATCACCGACTTCGACCCGGCGGAACTCGTGAGCGGTATGGCCGTGGCCGTGCGCTACGACCTGATGAGCACGCCCATCCAGGTCCGCGACGCCGTGAAACGGGCGCTGGATGCGGTCTGGTCCGACGGCAGCTGGCGCCTGGGCCGGCCGTTCTTTTCGGTCGGAGCACTGGGAACGTGGCCAGCGACGGCCGACGTGCTGTGGACGCTCACGAGCGCCATCGAGCGCCAACCCTCGGTGGTGGAAGCCGACGCAGCGCTCTTTTCGTACGTGGACTGGCTGGAGCGCACCCGCCGCACCGTTCGCCGTGAGAACCGGGAGCCGGCCACGGGGTGGAGCGCCGACCGGGTTCGGCAGCCGGCGCGTATCCACGTGCCGACGACCGCGCTGAACATCCACGTGCTGCTGGAAGTGCGGAACATGGTCGAGCACAGGCTGTGGGAGTTGTGCCAGAAGCGCTTCACCGTGCCGCGCGAGGGCAAGCGGCTGGAAGCGGTGTTCCCCGTGGACCTGAATCGCTCCCACGGCTCCCGGCTCCACACTTTTCTGTCGGGGATGGCGCGCGGCGCGCGGGGATTTCACAAGGGAGGCACGTACTCGCTGGTCCTGCACGGACCCCCGGGATCGTCCAAGACCGTGCTTTCGGAAGCGCTCTCGCGGGAAATGTGGCGCGAGTCGCAGCGCTGGGGGTGGAGGGAGCCGCGCCTCATCCGCATCACCCCCGCGGATTTCACCCGGCTGGGAGAAGACCGGATCGATTCGGAGGCACGGCTCATTTTTGATCTCCTGAGCCACGTACGGTCCGCCACCATCCTGTTCGACGAGATCGACGACCTGTTGTTGCGCCGTGGCGGAGAGGGCGGAAAGCGCTTCATGGACCTGGTGATCCCGGCCATGCTGAACCGGCTGCAGGATCTTCGTTCCGCCTGTCCGCACCAGGAGATCTGCTTTGTCTTCGGCACGAATTTCGTGGAGAACATCGAGCCGGCGCTCATGCGCAAGGGGCGCATTGACCGCCGCGTGGCTGTCGTGTATCCCGACTGGCACACGCGGCTTGCCACCATCGGAAGGCACCTGGACGCGGTCGCCCGTGAGCTCGAAACGGGCATCGGCGACGACCGGCCGGACTGGGAGCGCTTTCGGCGCTGGATCCGGAAATGGACCTGGCGGCTGGCTCAGCGCACGGCTGGATGGCCCTGGCTGGTGCTGGACTCGTTCTGCGAGCGGCTGGCGCGCGACATCTTGCAGCACCGGCCGGCGCTCATCCAGGCAGCGGCACGCCCGGACCGCCGGAGCCTGAAGCAGTTCCGCGCCAGTACCGTTGAAAAGCTGCTCCGCGAGAAGGCGACGCTCGCGGAGCCCGCCTATGCCAGCCGCCTGCTGAACCGCTTCGACAGCCCCGAGCTGCTGTCGGAATATGCGCTGCACCTTCTTGCGTGCGGTACGGGTATAGAGACAGCGAAGGAGGTCGTGAAGCGCGGGCGGGCGGAGATGGCGCGGTTCGCCGCGGCACGGCTGGATGCGAACGGGCAAGCCCGCCAGCAGCAGATCTGGAGCACCGAGATTGCCGGCCCGCTCACAGAAGCCGTCGAGCGAGAGCTGACCCTTGCTCAGCTTTCGGCCGTCGAGTACCCCCGTTCATCGGCTGCGATGCTGAAGAGTCTGCGCCAGGACCTGCTGCCACACGCCCAGGAACCCGCGCTAACTCCCTCCTGAGGAGACCGCCGCGACGGTGCCGTACGACGGAGTGCTCGTCGAAGGCGAAACGGGCCGGATCTCCTCGTGAGATCCGGCCCGTTCCGTCGTCTGCGGCGGATGGCGATCGTCAGCGCTTGGCGATGAGGCCGCCGTTGCCGGCCGTGAAGACGTCCGTGCCGGTGCCCCAGAAGCCGCGGACCAGGCTGTTGCCGCCCAGCGCCTTTTCCGGGATCCACGCAGTGCCGCTGTAGCGGTACAGCGCGCCGTCCGCGCCGCCCACGAACACGTTGCTCGCGCCCGTCCCGCCCACTGCGTAGAGCGCCGAGCGCGTGGGCAGGCGCACGCGCTGCCAGCCGGCGCCGTCGTAGCGGTACATCAGCCCGCCGTCGCCCACGGCGTAGACGTTGTTGGAGGCCGTGCCCCACACGCCCCACAGCGCGCCCGGGGCCTGCACGGCGGAGACCGCGGACCACGCGCTGCCGTTGTAGCGGATCAGCTGGCCCGCCGCCGTCGTGGCGTACACGTCGCTGGCGCCGCTGCCCCACACGTCCGTCAGCTGCGCGGTCGTGGGCGTCGTCATCCGCGTCCACGCGCTGCCGTTGTAGCGCAGCACCACGCCGCTGTCGCCCACGGCGAAGACGTTGCTTGCCGAGCTGCCCCATACGGCGCGCAGGCTGTACGACCGCGCCGGCGTATCGAAATCACCGAATCCCTTGGCGGTGACCGCCGTGCCGTCGTAGCGGAAGAGCGACCACGCGGTGCCGTCCCAGCGCACCAGCTCGCCCTTGTCGCCCACGCCCCACACGTTGCTGGCGGACGAGCCCCACACGTCGTACAGCGTGCGCCAGCGCAGCGCGGCCACGTGCGACCACGACGTGCCGTTCCAGCGCAGCATCCCCGTGTGGTTGGCGGCATAGACGTTGTTGGCGGCCGATCCCCACAGGCCGCGGTTGCCCTGGTTGTCCGGCGTGGTCTGCGTGGTCCACGCGCGGCGCGTATCCGTCACCGTGACGGGGATCTGCACGACGATGTCGGCGTTCCAGGCCCACAGCGTGGCCGTGCCGGGCGCCTGCGCCACCACCAGCCCGCTGTCCAGCACGGCCGCCTGGGGCGACGACGTGGGCTCCATCTCCCAGTACACGGGCCCGCTCATGGGCTGGCCGCGCAGGTCGCGCAGGGTGGCCGTGATGGGCGTGCCGTCCCCCACGTTCAGGGTGACGGAGCTGGACGAAAGGGTGATGGAGCCGGGGACGCCCTGCTCGATGCGGAACGAGATGGGCAGGTTCACGCCCGCGGCCCACGCCACGTACTGCGACGCGTCCGTCGTGAACAGCTCCGTCCAGTGCGTGATCATGTAGACGTCCAGAAAGCCCAGCTCGCGCCCGCCGGCCGTCACCGAGACGCGGTACACCTGCCCCGGCTGGGCGCCCGTGGAGCCCGTGGGCCACGTCACGTCGTACTCCTGGGCCGCCGTGTCCACCGTCACCAGGCGGCCGTACGAGCCGGTCGTGCGGGTGAAGGTGGCCAGCGTGGGCCCGCAGCTGCCGCCCGTCACACGGCAGATGCGCACGGTGGGCTGCACGTTCGGGTCGAACGGGGCGGAGGTGGCGCCGGCCGGCGGGCCACCGTCGTAAAAGTAGAAGCCCTCCGTTCCGCCGCTGGTCCAGTGATAGATGGTCCGCGACGGCGCGTCGCCTTCGGGAGTGGCGAGCGTGGGGGCGTCGGTCACACCGCAGGCCGCGGCGGCGAGCAGGACCAGGGCCGGAAGTCCGCGAAAGCGCATGGAGGGGCGTCCGGGGTTGCGCGTGCCAGTCCGG
>NZ_DASURI010000569.1:0-2814 GCF_036280135.1 Longimicrobium sp. | reverse complement strand
CACCGTGGATGCCGGCGGGGCGATCACGGGCGTTGCCGTCGGCTCCACGTACGTGGTCGCCACGCTCTCCAGCCGCGCGGACGTGCGCGACTCCGTCCGCGTCCGTGTGCAGGCGCGGACGGGCGCCATCGCCGATTCCTGCGTGATCGCGCGTCCGGATTTCGGCGGCGTGGCGACGGAGGCGGACCGCGGCCTGTTCGCCTACGACGCCGCCGCGCCGCTGAACCTGCAGACAACGGTCGAAACCACGAGCAACGGCGTGCAGGTGAGCGCCATCTCCTTCGACAGCCCGGGCGGCGGACGGGTCACCGGGCTGCTCTTCGACCCGGTCAATCGGTCGGGGCCGCGCCCCGGCATCGTCGCCATGCACGGCGCGCCCGGCAGCGCGCGCGCCATGGCGGGCCAGGGGCTGGCGCTCGCGCAGCACGGCGCCGTCGTCATCGCCATCGATGCCCCGTTTGCCCGCCGCCCCGGGCAGTGGGTGGGGTTCGGCACGAGTGACCGGGCGGAGCAGATCCAGCTGATCAAGGACCTGCAGCGCGCCGTGGACGTGCTGCGCGGACGGCCCAACGTGGACCGGGAGCGCATCGCCTACATCGGCATCAGCTACGGCGGCGCCATGGGCTCGCTGTTCGTCGGCATCGAGCGGCGCCTCAAGGCCGCCGTGCTCGTGGTGGCGGACGGCGGCCTCGTCTCGCACTTCACCGGTCCGGAAGACTTCGGCTTCATGGCCGGGCTGACCTGTGCGACCCGTGCCGGCTGGTTCCGGGCCATGGCGCCCATCGAGCCCGTCCGGTTCATCGCGCACGCGTCGCCCACCGCGCTGCTGCTGCAGAACGGGACGGCGGACGAGCTGGTCCCCGTGGCCGACGCGCAGGCCCTGCACGCGGCCGCGCCGGCGTCCAGCACCATCCGCTGGTACAACGCGGGGCACGGCCTGGATGTACACGCCCTGGTGGACCGGCACGAGTGGCTCAACGGGCACATCGGCCTCGACCTCCTCGACCTGCCGGGCTGATCCGCGGCGGACCCGGCCAACGCAGGCGGATGAGCGCGGCCACCGACCGTCCGGTGGTCGCGTTCCGGGGCACCGGGCCGCGGGAGGGAGCGGATCGTACGGCGTCGGACGGCTGCTCCCCCCGCGGCGTTTTCATTGCACCTGCGTAGCCGTGCAGCTCAGGCAGGTGTTGAAGGTGCAGGTCTCCAGGCAGGACGCCCCGTAGCAGGTGTCCATCCCCGTCCACCCGCCGCCGGTGTCGCCGCCGTCCACCGGGACGTCCCTCTCCATCCCCATCCCCGGGCGCTCCGCCGCCTGCCCCATCACGGTGCCCCGCGACGCCGCGGCGGCGCCGGCGGCGAACGTCTCCACGGCCAGCTCCTCGACCTCCAGCTTCAGCTTGCGCATGACTCTTCCTCCGGGTGCGATTGGGTCAGCGCCGCACTCGGAAGGCGACGCCGCGTGCAGGATCTGTATCCTGCACCCGCGCGCACCGCAAGCGGGCAGCCGCAGATGGTGCGCCGGGCGAAGAGGTGCCGCGTGATTTGCCTCGTTCTCCCGATAGGTCGGCAGCAGAGAGCAAGGCCATAGAGGCGCTTGTGAGCTTTAGCAGGGGTGGGAGCGTTCAACAAGTCGAATCGCGAACCACTGCGCCCGCGCGAAGGCGGGGAACGGGGGAGCAGGTCCTGGATGCGTGACCAGCAGGACTCCGGTTGCCACTGTCATAGGCACTGCTAACACGGCGCGCACGATTCTGGCGGCATACTCTGGCTGATTTGGAACTTCGACGAGTGACCCGCGTCTCAGGTCTACCCAGGTTTCCACGACACACAGGCAGTCGAACGGCGAGCCTTGGGGTCGCCGCAGCCGCACGCTACGTTGAGTGCCGGCATGGGCACCTAGAGGCATCCGGCTACCCTTTCAGGCAAAACCGAGCGCGCGACCGGCGATTCCGGAGTGCTGGGGCAAGTTGTATCTGCGCGGCGGTGAAGCCCATGGCGCATCGCCGCCAGACCGAAACACGAGCGGCTCCGACGATTACATAGCGCAGTTCCTCGGCACGGCCTCGATATCGGGTAGCACGTTCACTGACAAGTCCGCGATTTCATGAGCAAAGCCACGGTTCTCTTCTTCTCCGCCGATCCCCTTTCCGCGCTCCCCGGCGGAATGCCCAGGCTGCTGCTGGACGAGAACGTCCGGCGCATTCGCGCAAAGGTCCGCGCGGCAGAATACCGTGACGCGCTGCAGTTCGACCTTCGGCTGGCCGCGCGCCCCGACGACCTGATCCAGGCGCTCAACGAGACCCGCCCTCACGTGGTGCACTTCAGCGGGCACGGCCGCAGCGAGGGGCTGGTGCTGGTGGGAAGCGACGGCGGGGTCCATTTGGTCGGTGCAGAGGCGCTCACAAGGCTCTTCCGGGTCTTTCGCGGCGACATCCGCGTTGTGGTTCTTAACGCCTGCTTTACACTTGGGCAGGCGCAGGCAATCGCGGAAACCGTCGGGTGCGCCATCGGCACTGGCGACAGGATCTCGGGTGACGCCGCTACCACTTTCGCGGCTGCGTTCTACAGCGCGCTGGCCTTCGGGCATTCCGTGCAGACCGCGTTCGACCAGGCGCGCGTTGCGCTCGCGCTGGAGCACCCGGGTGAGGAGGAGACGCCCGAGATCATTGCCGGTCCCGGCGTGGACCCCGCCCACATATTCGTGGTCCGCGGCGACCGCGCGGCGGCCGCAGACACCATCGATCTGCGAGCGGCGTTCGAATGCCTTGTAGAAGGGATTCCGGCGAGCCGGGTTCGCGACGGCGTCGAGGGCGG
>NZ_DASURI010000568.1:0-3245 GCF_036280135.1 Longimicrobium sp. | reverse complement strand
CACCAACTGGCCCTCGAACGCCACCGAGCGCACGTCCCGCCCCTCGTACTGCGCGAACTGGGGAAGCGGACCCGCAGCCGCGCCGCCACCGTTGGCGGCGCAGGCGGAGAGCAGCGCGAAGGCCGCCGCCGCCAGGGCCAGCAGCGCCAGGCGAGGGCGGCGAACACGCGCCGCGAATCGGGATGCGTCGGGCATCAAGGGTGTGGCTGGGACGGTGCGCACGCGGCGGCGCGCCGCGATCCTGTGGAATCCACGGCGCTCCCCCTCATCGTCTCGGTCGCGCTCCGGCGCGCGGCGGCCGGGAATGTACGCCCGCCGCCCCGCGCGTCAAACGCGCGCCACGGCGCCGTCCGCGGAGGGACGGACGTACGCCGGGCCATAACGCTGCATCCTGGGAGCATCCAGCGTGCCACTCACCCGCGCGGGGGCGGCGGCGCCGGATCTCCCAGCACCGGCGGGCCCTCCCGCGCCGGCTCCGGCGTGTCCGCCGGGGGACCGTCGTCCCGCGCGGGAATGCGCAGGGTGTCCCCCGGCGGGGACGGCTCCGCGGCCGGGATGCGCAGCGTGTCGCGGGGCGCGTCCGGCACCTCCACGGGCTCCACGTCCACGGTCGTGGGCTCCACGGCCACCGTGTCGACCTCCACCTCCGTCACGGGCGCCGTCGCCGGCCGGCGCTCGCGGCGGGTGGACTCCGTGCCCTTGTCCGGGTCCACCGGGTCGTCACGGCCCACGACGCGGCGCACGCGGCCGCGGAGGTCGTCCCACGCCTCGCGGCCCCACTCGCGGACGCGCGTGCCCACGTCGTCGCGCGTGCGCTCCCACCAGCCGCGGTCGTCGCGGCGCGTGCCCCGCGGGCAGATGGCGGCCGGCACGTGGCGGCGCAGGAAGTACTCCGTGTACGTGTCGCCCCGCGCGCGGCAGCCGGGCGCCACCACCTGGTCGCGGCTCACCGTCACCTGGCGCTGGACGACGCCGCCGGGGGCGCGCCACGTCTCGCGCTCCTGCCCGCGCATGGCCACGCGCATGATGCGCCCCCACACGGGCGCGGCCAGCCGCCCGCCGGAGCCGTCCGCCGTGATGGTCCGCGGCCGGTCGAACCCGATCCACACGGCGCCCACGCGCTGCGGGGTGAACCCCACGAACCACGCGTCCGTGGCCCCGTTCGTCGTCCCCGTCTTGCCCGCGGCGGGAATGCCGTCCCCCAGCGCCGCGCGGGCCGCCGTCCCCGTCCCGCGGTCGACGACGCCGCGCATCAGGCTCGTCACGACGAACGCCACGCCCGGGTCCATCACCCGGCGGCGGCGGACGCGCTGGCGCCAGATGACGTTGCCGTCGCGGTCCTCCACCCGCGTCACGTAGCGCGGCTGCACGCGATAGCCCAGCGTGGCAAAGGGCGTGTACGCCGTCACCAGCTCCATGGGCCGCACGGCCGTGGCGCCGATGGCGATGGACGGCAGGGGCGGCATGTCGGCGCTGATGCCGGCGCGGCGGGCCGTCGTCTCCACGTCCTCCAGCCCCGCCCGCTCCGCCAGCGTGATGGCGACGGTATTGATGGACTGGCGGAGCGCCGTGCGAACCGTCACCACGCCGCGGTAGCGCCCGTCGAAGTTGCGCGGGACCCACACCTCGCCACCGGGCAGCTCGCGGCGCAGCGTGTCGTCGCGCACGGTGTCCGTGGGGGCCGTGCCCTCCGCGATGGCCGTGGCGTAGACGAACGGCTTGAAGGCCGAGCCCGGCTGCCGCAGCCCCTGGTTGATGCGGTCAAAGCGCGACTCCTGCCACGAGCGCCCGCCGACGAGGGCCAGCACATCGCCTGTCTCCGCGTCCATGAAGACGGCGCCGCCCTGCAGGTACGGCGTCTCCGTGGAGTCGCGGTACGCCGACCGCCGCGGCCCCGAGAACCGGCCGAACGCGCCGTTCTCCACCGCCCGAAGCTGCGCCTCCAGCTGCGTCTCGGCCGACGCCTGCACCCGCGGATCCAGCGTCGTGTGGATCTTGAGCCCGCCCTGGTACAGCGCGTCGCCCAGCTCCGCCTCCAGCGTCCTCCGCACCTGCTCGGTGAAGTACGGCGCGCGGCTGCGGCGGCGCTCCTCGGGGTTCCACCGCGCCAGGCGCACGGGCGCCTCCTTCGCCTCCGCCGCGTCGTCCGCCGTAACGCGCCCCTGCGCGGCCATCAGCGAGAGGACCAGGTTCCGCCGCTGGATGGAGCGCTGCAGGTTGCGTCGGGGATTGTAGTTCGTGGGCGCCTTGGGCAGGCCCGCCAGCATGGCCGCCTCCGACAAGCGCAGGTCCGACGGGTTCTTGCCGAAGTAGACCCGCGCGCCGCTGGCGATGCCGTAGACGCCCTCGCCGAAGTAGATGTTGTTGAGGTAGAGCTGGAGGATCTCGTCCTTGGTGTAGTGCCGCTCGATCTCCTGCGCCACACGGATCTCCAGCAGCTTGCGCCGCACGGTGCGCTCGCTGGCGGGAAGCCGGTCGGGAAAGACGTTGCGGGCCAGCTGCATGGTGATGGTGCTGGCGCCCGCGCCCCGCTGCCCGGGGATGAGGTTGCGCACCGTCTGCGCGATAAAGCGCGGCCAGTGCACGCCCTTGTGCCTGTAGAAGTTCTGGTCCTCGACGGCGACGAACGCGGCCGGCACGTACTCCGGCAGGCGCTTGAGGTCCACGACGGCCCAGCGCGCCGGCGACAGGTCCGCGATCACGTTGCCGCCCGCGTCGTACACCAGCGCGTTGCCGCCCGGCTGCAGCCCCCGCAGCCGCCGCACGTCCGGGCACCCCGTCAGGCCGCACCGCTGCCACGAGAACGTCAGCGCGAACCCCAGCAGCACGAACGCGCCCAGCACCCAGCGTCGCGTGCGCGGGTTGCGCACGCCGCCGGCGATGCCGCGCGTAAAGAACGCCAGGATGGCGGCGAAGAACCGCGCGTCGGCCCGCAGCGACTGGCCCAGCCAGCGCGCGGCCTGCGGCAGGGCCACACCGGGGTCCAGCACCAGCAGGCGCAGGTAGCGAAAGACACCCGCCAGCCGCGCGCGCAACGCCGGAAAGTAGCCGGGCCGGTAGAGGTTCTCGGGCTCCCGCGGGGTGGGCTCGGACATTCGGCTCTGGACGATGGATTCCGCCGCGCCCGCCGACCGCGCGGCGCGTGACGACAACTTGCACGCATCGCTCCCCGCGCGCGAGTCGCGGAGGGCCGATAACGGGCGAGAACGACGGTGGGGGCGGAGCCACCCGGCCCCGCCCCCACC
>NZ_DASURI010000567.1:0-4082 GCF_036280135.1 Longimicrobium sp. | reverse complement strand
GAGGGCCTCGAGCGGGGTGAGGGGCGTGCGTCGCTCCTCGTCATCGCCTACCTTCTCGTGCGGATGGCACCTCCAACTCCAGCCAGGGAGCGTGGGCGAATGCGCTACGGAATGTCGGTCGCGATGCACGTCAGGGCGGGACAGCGGGACGCGGTGGTCGCCATCCTCACACGCGACGGCGACGCCATGCGCGCGCTGGGGTGCGACCTGTACCTGGTGGGCGTGTCGGACGAGAAGCCCGACGTGATCTACGTCACGGAGGTGTGGACCTCGCGCCAGGCTCATCGGGCGTCGCTGGACCATCCCGCCGTACAGGCCGCCATCGCCGAGGCCATGCCCATGCTGACCGGCGAGTTCCACTCCACGGAGTTCGACGTCGTCGGCGGACTGGGCGTGCCGGGCTGATCCCGGCCTCCGCGCCTGCCCGGCGGGAAACGGACGCGGCGGCACCCCACGGGATGCCGCCGCGTTCTTTTCGTCCACCGTCCGCGTGCTCAGCGCTTGAGCCAGAGCGGCGTGCCGCCCTTGCCGTCCGTCTGCGTCACGTTGGCGTCGTACGCCTCGGTGGTGATGCCGGCGATGGTGCCGCTGCCCACGGACTGGATCATCTGCCAGCCGCGCGGCTTGGGGTTGCTGACGCCATCCACGTTGTACGCGGCCCAGTAGTGCTGGAACTTGAGGCTGTTGTACAGCTGCGAGCCCGAGAGCCCGGGCTGGTATCCCACGTACAGCCCCGGCACGTAGCCCAGGTCCGCCACGCCGGCGTACCACGCGTTGCAGTACGCCACCACGTCCGCCGCCTTGGTGCCGTCCGCCACGCACTCCAGGTCGCACCACACGTTCACCCCTGCCGGAACGCCGATCTGCTGGGCAAAGGCGGCCGCGTTGGCGCCGTACTGCGCGCCCAGCGACTGCGTGGGCCACCAGCCCGGGTTCAGCACGTGCTGCACGGGCATGAGCGCCAGGCCCGCGTCCAGGATGTCGTTGGCCTCGTCCGCCGACAGGTCGTGCGAGGCCATCTGCGTGCGGCCCACGTAGCGCAGGCAGAACGTGTAGCCCCGGGCGACGAACTCCGCCGCGGCGCTGGCGCTGATGGGCGTGTTGGCGTCGAAGCCGCGGACGCCGGACGGGGCGGGCTGAATGGTTCCGGAAAGCATGGGAGGTCGTGGGAGGGAGGGGGGACAGGGCTGCTGCTCCGTACGGTAGCAGGCGGACGGACATCGGACAACCGGCTCGGCGTCAACGTCCGTGATGCGCATCGGCCGATGGGACGATGCGCATCACCAGATGAAGAACGCGCGCCCGGCACCGTGCCGGGTGGGCGTCCGCCGATCCGCATCCCCGTTCAGCCCTCGATCACGCCGCGCGCGATGCGGAACACGTCGTCCAGCATCTCCGGCGTCAGGCGGCCGGTAAAGGTGTTCTGCTGGCTGGGATGGTAGCTCAGCACGAGCGTGGGCCCGCCCTCGATGGGCACGAGCACGCCGTGCCCGAACTTTGGCAGGGGGTGCGGGAGCGCGCGGCCCATCTCGCGCAGCAGGCGGATGGCGGCCTCGTACGCGAACCCGCCCAGGCAGACGACGGCGCGCACGCTCGCCAGCAGCGCCATCTCGCGCCGGGTAAAGACGGCGCACGCGTCGCGCTCGTCGGGGAGCGGCTTGTTGTCGGGCGGGGCGCACTTCACGGCGCTGGTGACCCACGCGTCGCGCAGCTCCAGCCCGTCGCCGCGGTGCGCGGACGTGGGCTGGCTGGCAAAGCCGGCGCGGTGCATGGCCGCGTAGAGAAAGTCGCCGCTGCGGTCGCCGGTGAACATGCGGCCCGTGCGGTTGGCGCCGTGCGCGGCCGGCGCCAGCCCCAGCACCATGAGCCGCGCGTGCGGGTCGCCAAAGCCGGGGACGGGCCGCGCCCAGTACTCCTGGTCGCGGAACGACTTGCGCTTTTCGACGCCCACGCGCTCGCGCCACTCCACCAGCCGCGCGCATCGGCGGCACGCGGCCACTTCATCCTGCAGAACGTGTAGATCCATCCGTATAAAATCGCGCACCCATCCGCGATGCGGAAGGGTGCGCGGCCGTTGAGGTTACATCATCTGATCCCGCGCGGATGGATCGGCATCGCGCGGGCGCCCCCTCCGGGCTCGTAAAACTCGCCCACCTCCCCCAAAACCCCTGGGGGAGGTTGAACTGCATCATCCCCCGACGATGTTCTCCCCTCTCCGTGAGGAACGAGCGGGTTGCTGCCGGCGCGATCCGCCCCAAGCCGAGACGAAGTTCTCCCTTCCCCCATGCCGTTTATGGGGGAAGGGTGGGGGATGGGGGGCGCTCGCCTGCCGCGCGATCTCTGCCCTCCGTCCGCGAAAGCTGCCCCGCTGTCGTGGGTGGTCCGCTCCGCCGCGCGCTCGTCTACCCCGCGTTGCGCGCGGCGAGGGCGAGCATCACCCAGCCGGCCAGGAAGCACACCCCGCCGATGGGCGTGATGGCGCCCAGCCACCGCACCCCGCTCAGCGCCAGCACGTACAGGCTGCCGCTGAAGACGACCGTGCCCGCCACGAACAGCCATCCCGCCGCGTTCCACCCGCCGCCCGGCCAGCGCCCCGCCGCCATGGCGACCGCCAGCAGCGCCAGCGCGTGGTACATCTGGTAGCGCGCGGCCGTCTCCCACACGGCCAGCAGGTCCGGCCCCAGCCGCGCCCGCAGCGCATGCGCGCCGAACGCGCCGGCGGCGACCGCCATCAGGCCGAAGAGGCATCCCAGCATCCAGAACGTGCGATTCATGGCCGGCGGAACTGCGGGGTACAGGGACAGGTCGCAGGGAACAGCCTGCAACCGCATGCGATCCGGAAAGATGCGCGGCGGCGCGACGATCCGCCAATGCGCGGCCGATATCCGCCGTGCGCAAGGATCGCGGAGGGTGCGTAAGTTGTTGCGCAAACGGGGTTAACGTCGCGGTGGAACGCCGTTTGCACGGGCGGCGGACGGGTTCACCCGTTTACCGACGGACGGAACGAACAAGGCAGCATGAACGATCCTCGACCCCCTCGACGCGGACTTCGCCGCGAGCATCCCGTGTTCTTCTGGGGCACGCTGGTGCTGGCCGCGCTGTTCGTGGCCGGCGCGGCCGCGGTGGGAATGCGGGTGCCGAAGTACCGCACGGAAACGGCGCACTTCAACGCGCAGCTCACCGAGGCGCAAAAGGCCACCCGCGACTCGCTGCTGGCGCACCAGCAAAAGCGCACGGCGCTGGCCGTGGCCGTGCTGCGCCGCGACATGCGCATTCGCTCGCTGGAGCAAAAGAAGCGGCACCTGGCCATCGTGCTGGAAGACTCCGTGCTGGAGCTGCGCATGGGCCGCGCGACGCTGCGGCGCGCAAAGCTCACCATTGGCCCCGACAGCACCGTGCGCGCGCCGGACGGCCGCACCTGGCGCCTGATCCGCCCCGTGGGCGAGCGCAAGATCGCCGAGCGGCAGAACTCGCCCACGTACACCATCCCCGAGTGGGTGTACGTGAGCCGCGGCCAGCCCGTGCCGTCGGAGAGCGAGCGCAGGGTGCGGGGCGGCCTGGGCACGTACGTCATCCGGCTGGACGACGGGACGGAGATCTACAGCCAGCCCCGCGAGGGGCCGCTCAAGGACGCGGTCAAGCCGGGCGCCTTCATGGCGCAGACGAGTGACCTGGCGGCCATCTTCGACGCGGTGGACGAGGACACGCCGGTCTACATCTACTGAGCCTTTTTCGGATCCCCTGAAAGGGCCGCGCGGTACACGGCGGCCCGGGAGCAGGAGCAGGAATGGACGAACACGAGAGCTATCCATACCGGCGGCGGCCGGACGGCGTGCCCGAGCGGCGCAACTACACGCCCGGGGGCCGGGTGCGCCGCATCATCCACGACCACCGGCTGTCGGCGCTCACGCTGATGCTGTTCGTGGTGGCCGCGGCGGGATTGTTCGTCGCGACCTCCGCGTGGGCCGTCAACGAGCGCCTTACGCGCCGCGTGACGGAGATGACCTACCTCAAGGACACCCGCTCGCTGGAGTTCGTCCGCGAGCAGGAGGGGGAGCGCACGCGGCAGGAGGAGGAGAAGG
>NZ_DASURI010000566.1:0-4584 GCF_036280135.1 Longimicrobium sp. | reverse complement strand
GCCAGGGCATCCATCGCCTGTGACCGCGAAACGGTCTCGCCGGCCTGCGCGGGGAACGTCGTTCCGTCGGAATCCCTGAACCAGGCATCACCACCCGCCGCGGAATCAGCGTGCGCGGGATCCATTGCGTGCCGCTCCCGGTGCTCATCCAGCCGGACGAGGGCACGGCCAGCAGACAGCCAGACGTAAAACTCTCCGCGGCTCACCGAGCCGTCGTGGTGCGCCACAAGGACCACGCACGGCTCAACCGCATCCAACCGCACCACCCGCTCCGCCTCCGCGGCGATGCCCGTCGTCGTCACGGAGACGACGGGGGCGGGCACAAAGCGGGTAATCTCGATCTCGTAAATCATCCGCTGCATCCTCTCGGCGTAGAAGCCGGCGTTCGTCCAGACCTGCCCCCTCCCCCTGCCCCTGCCCCCGGCGCAGTTCCTGCAGCCGGGCGCCCCGCCGGGCCGGTCCTGCCACGCACGCCAGCGCCCGCGAACGGACGTTCCGCCCCAGGGCGCGGACCAAAGCACAGACACGAGACGCCAGAGACAGGGAGCCCCGCGTTGAGCACGGACACGCTGTGGTACAAGGATGCCGTCTTCTACGAGCTGCACGTCAAGGCCTTCCAGGACTCGTCCGGTGACGGGGTCGGCGACTTCGAAGGGCTCATCCAGCGCCTGGACTACGTGGCCGGCCTGGGCGTGGACGTCATCTGGCTGCTGCCGTTCTACCCGTCGCCCCTGCGCGACGACGGCTACGACATCGCCGACTACTACGGCATCCATCCCAACTACGGCACCCTGGACCAGGTGCAGCGCTTCCTGGACGAGGCGCACAAGCGCGGCCTCAAGGTCATCGCCGACCTGGTGCTGAACCACACCAGCAGCGACCACCCGTGGTTCCAGCGCGCCCGCCGCGCCCCCAAGGGCAGCCCGGAGCGCAACTTCTACGTCTGGAGCGACGACGACACGCTGTACAGGGAAGCGCGCATCATCTTTACCGACACGGAGCCCAGCAACTGGACCTGGGACCCGGTCGCCCAGCAGTACTACTGGCACCGCTTCTTCAGCCACCAGCCGGACCTGAACTGGGACAACCCGGAGGTCAAGGAGACGATGTTCCAGGTGATGGAGTACTGGCTGGAGCGGGGGCTGGACGGGTTCCGCGCCGACGCCGTGCCGTACCTCATCGAGCGCGAAGGCACCATCTGCGAAAACCTGGAGGAGACGCACGACATCCTCAAGGAGTTCCGCGTCCGGCTGGAGTCGAAGTACCCGGGCCGCATCCTCCTGGCCGAGGCCAACCAGTGGCCCGAGGACGTGCGACCCTACTTTGGCGGCGAGGACGGCGACGAGTTCCAGATGGCGTTCCACTTTCCCCTCATGCCGCGGATCTTCATGGCCGTGCGGCAGGGGATTCGAAAGCCCATCGTGGAGATCATCGAGCGCACGCCGGCCATCCCCGAGAACTGCCAGTGGTGCATGTTCCTGCGCAACCACGACGAGCTCACGCTCGAGATGGTGACGGACGAGGAGCGCGACTACATGTACCGCGAGTACGCGGCCGATCCGCGGATGCGCATCAACCTGGGCATCCGCCGCCGGCTGGCGCCGCTGATGGACAACGACCGGCGCAAGATCGAGCTGCTCAACAGCATCCTCTTCACCATGCCGGGGTCGCCCATCATCTACTACGGCGACGAGATCGGGATGGGCGACAACGTGTGGCTGGGCGACCGCGACGGCGTGCGCACCCCCATGCAGTGGTCGCCCGACCGCAACGCCGGCTTCAGCCGGGCAGAGCCGGAGCGTCTGTACCTGCCGGCCATCAACGACGCCGTCTACGGCTTCCAGGCCGTGAACGTCGAGGCGCAGGAGCGCTCGCCGTACTCGCTGCTCAACTGGACCAAGCGGCTCATCCGCGTCCGCAAGCAGCACCGGGCGTTCGGCCGGGGCAGCATCCGCTTTTTGGCGCCCGAGAACCCGCACGTGCTGGCGTACCTGCGCGAGTACCAGGGCGACACCATCCTCGTCGTCAACAACCTGTCGGGGAGCGCGCAGGCCGTCCGCATCGAGCTGCCGGAGTTCACGGGCTTCACCCCGGTCGAATTGCTGGGCGAGACGGCGTTCCCCACGGTGGAGGAGGGGCAGCCGTACACCATCACGCTCAGCCCGTACGGCTTCTTCTGGTTCTCGCTGCGGCAGGTGCGCGCGGCGGGCGAGGAGGACTTCTGGACCATGCCCGAGGAGTGGGCCGCGCAGGAGGCCGAGATCCTGGCCGATCCGCGGGCCGTGGCCGAGGCGTTCAGCGCCCTGCCCCGCGAGTGGATCCTGCGCCAGCGCTGGTTCCGCGACAAGGCGCGCGAGCTCAACGAGATCTGCCTGCACGACCACGGCGTGCTGCACGGCGACCGCACCCCCAACATCATCCTGGCGCTGCTGGAAGTGCGCTTCGTGGAGGGCGGGCGCGACCTGTACCTGCTTCCGTCCACGCTGCACCCCATCGCCGCGCCGGGGACGGGGCCGGAGCCCATCGTCACGCACCCCACGCTGCGGGGCGAGGCGCGTGTCTACGAGGCCATGGCCGACCGGCGCATCGCCGGCACCCTGCTGAACGCCGTGGCCACGGCGCAGCGCATCGAGGGGCGCACGGGCACGTTCGCGGGCCACGCCACGGGCGCCGTGGAGCTGCCGGAGGCGCCGGCGGGACCCGTGCGGATGATCGGCGTGGAGCAGAGCAACACGTCCATCGTCTTCGGCGATTCGCTGGTGATGAAGATCTTCCGCAAGCTGGAAGGCGGCATCAACCCGGACCTGGAGGTCACGCGCTTCCTGGTGGAGCGCGCGGGATTCCGCTCCGTCCCCGCCCTGGCCGGCTGGCTGGACTACACGCCGGAGAACGGCGAGACGCACGCCGTGGCCGGCGTCTTCCAGTTCGTCCCCAACGGGGGCGACGCGTGGAGCGTGGCCCTCAAGGCCCTGGACCGCTACTTCGGCGCGGCCAGCCGCAGCGCGGCGGACCCCGACACGGTCACGGGGCGCGAGGCCGTCCGCCGCATGGCGGGCGACTTCTTCCCCGCCATCGAGCGGCTGGGCGAGACGACGGCGCGCATGCACCTGGCGCTGGCGTCCGTGGACGACGACCCGGACTTCGCGCCGGAGACCATCGGCGAGGACGACGTGCAGCGGGCCATCGAGGGCTTCCGCAAGCAGGTGGACGGCGTGCTGGGCGACCTGGGGCGGCAGCTGGAGGCCATCCCCGGCAGCTTTCCCGCGGCCGTGCAGGGCGCGCTCCGCGAGGTGGTCCGCGCCGCGCCGGACCTGCGCCACTTGGGCGAGGACCTGCGCGCCCTGCGCGACGAGGCGGTCAAGGTGCGCATCCACGGCGACTACCACCTGGGCCAGGTGCTGCGGGGCACGCAGAACGCGCCCGGCGGCAGCGAGTGGTACGTGCTGGACTTCGAGGGCGAGCCGGCCAAGCCCCTGGCGGACCGCCGCAGCAAGCAGACGGTGCTGCGCGACGTGGCCGGCATGCTGCGCTCGTTCAACTACGCCGTGCGCGTGGGGATGAGCGAGTTCAGGACGGACGACCTGCGGGTGCGCATGTCGCTGGAGCGCTGGGCGCACGCGTGGGAGCGCGAGGCGCGCGCTCTGTTCCTGAACGCGTACGTCCGCACGGCGCAGGGCAGCGCCATCATCCCCCGCGATCCCGACGTGCTGGCGCGCGCGCTGGCCGTCTTCGAGCTGGAGAAAGCCGTGTACGAGCTGGGCTACGAGATGAACAACCGTCCCGACTGGCTGTGGGTGCCGCTGGAGGGGATACAGGCCATCCTGGGAGGCCGCGCGTGACGGCTCCCCTGCTCTACAACCTCTTTCCGCGCCTCGTCGGGCCCACCACCCGCTGGCCGGAGCACGCCCGGCGGGCGCGGGAGATGGGGTTCCAGTGGCTGTACCTGAACCCGTGGCACTACCCCGGGTTCAGCGGAAGCCTGTACGCCGTCAAGGACTTCCGTCGGCTCAACCCCCTGTTCGTCCCCGCGGGGGCGGACCCCCTGTCGCTCGATCCGTTGCGCGAGGCGCTGGCGCGGATCGGCGAGATGGGGATGCGGCCCGTGATGGACCTGGTGGTGAACCACACGTCCAAGGACTCGCCCCTGGTCCAGGAGCACCCGGGCTGGTACCACTGGGAGAACGGCGAGGTGATGAGCCCCTTCGCCGTCGATCCCAACGACACGTCCAGGAAGACGGTCTGGGGCGACCTGGCGGAGATCAACAACCTCACGCACGACGACCGCGACGGGCTCTGGCGCTACTGGGCGGGCCTCGTCCGCGAGTCCATCGCCCTGGGCTTCAAGGGATTCCGCTGCGACGCGGCGTACAAGGTGCCCGCGGAGCTGTGGAAGTTCCTGGTCGCCGAGGCGAAGGCGGCCGATCCCGAGGCCGTCTTTTTCGCCGAAACGCTGGGCGCGCCCGTAGAGGACGTGCGCGCGCTCAAGTCTGCGGGGTTCGACTACTTCTTCAACTCCAGCAAGTACTGGAATTTCAGCGAGATCTGGGCGCTGCGGCAGCACGAGGAGTTCGGCCGCATCGCGCC
>NZ_DASURI010000565.1:0-3899 GCF_036280135.1 Longimicrobium sp. | reverse complement strand
TGACCCACGACGGCGACAGCGTGCCGATGTTCACCGTGAGCGCCGAGGCGATGCCCACGAAGTCCTCCACCTCCTCGTTGGCGTGCACCATGGCCGGCGACGCGCCGATGGCCAGCAGCGCGTTGGCCGCCACGTCCATGGCCACGTAGTTGGTGATGCAGTGCACCAGCGGGCTGGCCTGGCGCAGGCGCGCGAGGGCGCGCCAGGCATCCATCGGGTCGGTCACGGCTCGGATCATCGTACCCTGGAAAGGCAAGGAGTCGTCCCGCACAACTCGCGGGACGACTCCAACTTGCGACAGACGCGGCCGGACGGAAAGCGGCTATCGTTACCCGCCGTTCCTCACGTCCGTTATACGGCACGCGACCAACTCGCGACGCGCTGTCCTCGCCGTGCTCTCATTCCGAGAGGCAATCTGGAAACCTGCATCCGTGATGCGTCATCCTGAGTCATGCGGCGCGGCGCCTAACCCTGCGGGATGAAAGCCGCCGCACTTCAACCTCCCCCAGGTTTTTCTTGGGGGAGGTGGGCGAGCTCCGCGAGCCCGGAGGGGGCGCTCGCGCGGTGCACGCCTCCACGCACGAGCCCAGCCCTGACGTTGGTTTCGGCCGAGGGCAGGATCGCGAGACGCGGTTGCGCTTCGCGTCCCAGACGTGTCAGCCGTGCGAGATGGCGGCGCCGCTCAGGGCGATGAAGACGACGAGGACGGCGGAGACGAGCGCGGCGGCCAGGGCGATCCACCCGCGGACGCCGTCCGGCCGGCGGCGCCACGCGGCGCGCAGGGCCGCGGCGCCGGCCAGCACCCACACGCCCGCGGCGCCCCACTGCTGGTGCGCCTCCAGCCGCGGATCGCCGGGCGTGACGCGGGAAAGCACGGCGGCCAGCGCGCCGCCGCCCGTAAAGAACGCGACGAACGCGGCCGCGCCGCCCAGCACCAGCAGCACGCCCGCGAAGGCCCGCACCCGGTCGCTGCGCAGCACGGCGCCCGCCAGGTCCGCCGCCGCGCCCGTGAGCAGGAGCGCGACGGGAAAGTGGACGACAAAGAGATGTGCCGACATCAAGCCGCGGTGGCGGCCGCCTGCAGCAGCCCGCGCGTGAGGGCGAACCGCACCAGCTCGCTGCGGTGGTGCAGGTTCAGCTTATCCATCAGCCGCTGGCGGTACGTTTCCACGGTCTTGTGGCTCAGGTGCAGCTGGTCACCGATCTCCGTGGAGCTGTAGCCCTCGGCGGTGAGCGTGAGCACCTCGCGCTCGCGGGGGCTCAGCAGGTCCAGCGTGTCGTCGCGCGCGGTGGCCTGGCGCGGCGCCCGCAGGGAGCGGGTGAGCACCGTGGCCGCGCTAGGATACAGGAACACGTCGCCCCGCGCCACCACGCGCACGGCTTCCACCAGGTCGGTGTCGGCGCTCTGCTTGGTGACGTAGCCGCTGCCGCCCGCCTCCAGCACGGGCACCAGGTGCTCGTCCTAGCCGTGCATGGTGAGCACCAGCACGCGCGTGCCCAGCCCCGCCGCGGTGATCTGCCGCGTGGCCTCCAGCCCGCTCACGCGGGGCATGGACAGGTCCATCACCACCACGTCGGGGCGCAGCTGCTCGGCCAGGCGCACGCCTTCGTCGCCGTCCGATGCCTCGCCCACCACTTCCAGGTCGGGCTCCGCCTGCAGCACCATGCGCACGCCCGTGCGCATGAGCGTGTGATCGTCCACCAGCAGAATACGGGTCTTTTGCATGGATGCCTCCTCGTGCTCCCGCGCCGGGTGGCGGCGGGCCGCTCACGCGCGGTCCTCGCGGTACGACATGCACGATAGTCGCGCCGCCGCGCATACGGAGCCGGGCGAAACGCGGCGGGAGCGTGGGGGAGGATTGGGTAGTGCGTGGGGGAGTTTCCGGACGTGGCGGGGAAGTGCGTGAGTACGAAAGAGCGTGAGTGCGAAAGTGCGAAAGTGCGCGGAGGACTCCACCCCTCCGATGAAGTCCTCCGTAACCGGCGTCTCCGCTTCAGAAGATTCGTCTCAGCCCGGGCGCGGACTGATGATGGCGAGAAAGTGCAGCGGCCCGCCCTCGCCGCACTGGATGGAGTGCGTCTCGCCCGGCGCGTAGACGGCGGATTCGCCGGGGCCCAGCGTCTCCTCCGCCCCGTCGCCGCGCAAGGTGCCCGTGCCGGAGACGACGTGCACGAGCACCGTGCCCGCGCTGTGATGCGGCGGCACCTGCTGGCCCGGGAGCAGGTGAAAGGCGATCACGCGTACGTTGGCCTCGTCGTGCAGCACGGCGGTGGACGGACGCTCCGCGCGCGCCGCCGGCGGATCGGCGGAAAGGCGCTTCATCGCGCGGGCTCCGACGCGGCGCGGTTCAGCGCGCTCAGCAGCTGCTCGGCGTCGGCGCCGTCGCGGGCGGCGGCATCGCGCAGGGTGGCGGCGCCCCCGCAGCACGCGTCGATGCCAAAGTCGTTGAACACGCCCACGGTGGCGGGATGCAGGCGGATGACCTCGTTGACGGTCGCCGTGTCGGCGATGGCGGATGGGGTGTGCATGGCGGTCAGCTCCGGGCCGTGAGGGGACGAGGCGCCGACTGCAGCGTCGGCAGCGTGGAGGCGAGGGGGCGCGGCGCGTCCATCGTCCGCCAAACGTTGTAGATGAAGAGGAACGCGCCCGTCGCGCTCAGCAGGGCGCCCGTGCCCAGCAGCGCCGCGCCCGCGGAGGCCACGTAGACGCGGACGATGAAGCCCGAGACCATCCCGGCCAGCCCCGCGTTGGCGATCCACACGTGCGCCGAGGCCAGGGCGCGGCTGTGCAGCGGGTGCCCGGAAAAGCGCGGGATCACGTGATAGGCCACGCCAAAGATCATCATGCTCACGAAGCCGAGCAGGTTGGCGTGCATGTGCGCCGTGCGGAACGCGATCCACGCGGGCCGAAGCGCCATCATCACGCCGATGACGACGCCGACGCCCAGCCACACGAGGCTGGCGCGGATGAACCTGCGGACGAAGGGGTCCATTGCGAGGGAACAGGGAACAGGGAACAGGGAATAGGGAATAGCCTGCAACTGCCTGAACTGCGGGTTACAGGGGACAGCCAGCAACGGCGTTCCTGTCGAAGCCGCCTTCAGCGCGCGAGACGGGGTTCAACCTCCCCCAGGGGTTTTGGGGGAGGTGGGCGAGCTCCGCGAGCCCGGTGGGGGCGCCGCGATGCCGCCGCGCTCTCCGGTCCCGTTCCCGCACGATCCACTTTCGCACTTTCGCACTGCCGTTCACCCTCCCCGCGCAAGGCGGACGGCGGCGATCACGAGGATCACGCCCACGACGGCGTTGACCCGCGCCAGCCAGGCGGCGCGGGTGCGGGCGCGCAGGGCGGCGGGGCTGCCGGGCGTCAGGCGCGAGGCGGCCGGACCCAGCACGAAGTCGTGCACGGCGCTGATCGCGATCATCGTCATCACCGACGCCAGCTTCCACGCCAGCGCGTGGCCGTAGCGCGAGGCCCAGAACGCGCCGTCGTCCATCCGCCCCAGCAGGCCGCGAAAGTGCAGGTTCAGCACGCCCGTCAGCACCAGCACGCCGATGGCCGCCCATCCCACGCCCCGAAATCGCTCGCCCAGGCGCCGGAACAGCTCCGCGCGCAGCGACGCCGGCTCCACGGCCCGCAGCACCGGCGCGCCCACCGCCCCCAGGAAGAACATCCCGCCCAGCCACAGCATCGCGGCCAGCACGTGCACCGTCACGTTAATCCAGTACGCCGTCGGCATCCGCCCTCCCGTTCGCTCATCCGCATCCTCAGAAGCGCTCGCCCTTCGCCTCGCGCAGGTGGCTGCCGACGGGGCGAATGCGCGGCCACATCGTCCAGAAGTAGACGGCGATGCCCAGCACCTGCCCCGCCCCGCCCAGCACCACGGCCCAGCGCTGCCACC
>NZ_DASURI010000564.1:0-12127 GCF_036280135.1 Longimicrobium sp. | reverse complement strand
GCCGCCGCGGCCACCAGCAGCAGCGCCACGATGAGCACGATGGGCATGGCACTCCGCTTTTTGCGCGGCGTGTCGTGCACGGGCGCGCGCAGGGGCGGAACGGGACGCGCGGCCGCGCCCGTGGCGGGACCCCGCGGGCGCACGGGCGGCGTGGGGGCGATCATGGTGGCGTCGTCCTGGTCCAGCGCCTCGTCCAGCGTGAGCACGCCGGCGGCCGGCGCGTGCACCCGCGCCGCCAGCCCGCGCGCCGGATCATCCGCCTCCGTGGCCGCGTCCAGCGCATCGCTGAACGCGTCGGCATCCGGGTAGCGGTCGCGCGCGTTGACGGACATCGCCCGCATCACCACCTCTTCCACCGCCGGCGACACCTCGGGGCTGAGCTCGCGGAGAGGTGTGCGAACCGTCCATCCCGTGGGCATCTGCCCCGGCTCGGTCGTGAACGGCCGCTCGCCCGTGAGCAGCTGGTATCCCACCACGCCCAGGCTGAACACGTCCGTGGCCGGCGACAGGTCGCGGTCCCCGCGGATCTGCTCCGGGCTGGCGAACGCGGGCGAGAGCGGGTTGTTGCCCATGCCGCGCGTGACCGTCTGGTCGTCCTCGATGGCCTGCGCGATGCCGTAGTCCAGCAGGCACACGCGAAAGGCTTCCGGATCGTCGTCGTGGTGCGGACGGGCCAGGAAGATGTTGCCCGGCTTGACGTCGCGGTGCACGAGGCCCGCGCGGTGGCCCACGGCCAGCCCCTCGGCCGCGTCGCGGAGGATGCGCAGGGCGCGGGGCAGGGGCGGACGGCCGCGCTGCAGGGCCTGCGACAGGTTCTCTCCCTCCAGCAGCTCCATCACCAGGAAGTCCAGCCCCAGCTCCGGGTCCGTGCCCACGTCGTGCACCGTTACCAGGTGCGGATGGTGCGGCAGGCTGGCCGCCGCCCGCGCCTCGCGGTGCAGCCGCTGGCGCAGCACCTCGCGCTGCTCCGGGTCCTCGGCCGTGAGGGTGATGACCTTTACGGCTACGGGGCGCCCCAGGCGCGTGTCCGTGGCGCGGTACACCACGGCGAACCCGCCCCGGCCGCAGACTTCCTCGATCCGGTATCGCTTCACCAGCGTGTGGCCGGTGAGCAGCCCTTCCAGTCCCTGAGTCATGTGCCCCTGTCGCGCGCTTTGCTGCCCGGCGCCGGCGCGGCGGCTGCCGGCGATGTTGCGCGCGAGTCGCAAGATGCGAACCGGACCGTTCATCCGCGATTCCCGTCCGGGCCTCTGCCGGGAGGCTTCAGCCCCTTCGTCACCATTTCCCCACGGCCGCGACGACGCACCTGTTCACGCCCCGGAGCAACATCGCGGGAGCGCATGCACCTACGCCGCCCCTTCTCCCGGTGGGGTTGCATCCATGAGCCGCCTTTCCTGGAGACTTTCCGACACTCCCGCATCCCGACAGCTTGTAGTTCGAGAGACGGAAGGCCTAGGCGAATGCCCATTCAGGGCTGCGCGGGATGCAGGAGGCACGTCCGGCCGAATTGACCCGGAAACGAGTGATCTGTACACTTTACGCATCCTTTCCGACGCTTCTCGATCCCAGACAGATGAACCAGCTCAACCGCCCTCTCTGCGGCATCAGGACCGTGCCTTCGATCGCCATGGCGTGCATCCTCGCCGGTGGATGCACGGGCCGCGAGGCAGCGCCCCGGGTGATCCCGGATGCAGGCACGCGAGCTGAACGCGCCCTGCGCCTCCAGGAGGTTTCCCACAGCAGCCCCGATGCGGAATTCACGTCCGTAACGGCCATGGACGTAGACAGCCGGGGCCTGGTTTACGTCGGGGACTGGTATCGGCAGCAGCTTACCGTTTTGAACCCTGATGCGACCGTGCTGCGGACACTTGGACGGCGCGGAAGCGGCCCGGGTGAGTTCCGGTCGATCCGGGGCGTGCAGGTTCTCCCGGGAGACAGCATCCTCGTGTACGATCCCTCGCTCGCCCGGGTAAGCGTGTATGCGCAAACGGACTCGGCTCCGGCGTACAGCGTGACCCTCCGCACCTCCGGAGCGGCGCCGTTCCAGCTGTGGCGGATCCCGGCAGACAGCGGATACGTCGCACTCTTTCGCCCCACGTTCATGTTTTCCGAAGGGCAGGCTGCGCGGAATCGACGTGACGTGCTGCGCGTTCTCGCGCGGGATGGAGCCACGCGCACGACGATAAAGGAGTTTCCATCAAAGAGCTTCCTTGTCGCCGGGACGTCAGTGACACCCAACCCGTTCGGGCGCGAGGGCCTCGTCGCGGTCGACGCCCGTGGCAGCATCCTGTTCATCTGGAACGATTCTCTTGCGGTGGACCGCTTTTCACCGGACGGAACACAGCGGGATCGCATCCGCCTTCCGATGCGTCCCGCGCCCGTTACCAGCAGCCATGTACAGCGGCAGCTGAGGGAATGGGACGGATCTACGCGCACCACGTTCGGCCAGGTGCTCCAGGATTCTGCTCCGTCCCACTGGCCGGCCGCCTCCGCCATGCTGATCGACGACCGGGACCGGTTGTGGATCGCGCTGCCGGGGGATCCGGCCAGCCGGACAGAGTGGATCGTGCTGTCCAGCAACATGCGCTACATCGCCTCCGTGTTCCTGCCTGCCCGCGAGACGCTGCGGGTGGTCAGGAACGGACGCCTGTACACGGTACGGATGGACAACGACGACATCCCGGCAATCGCGATCTACAGAGCCACCGGGATTCCGGAGTGACCGGTCCGGTCACTCCACCTTCTCAACCCCCGATCGGAGAGGCTCGGATGAAGCTCGGAAACCTTCTGATGATCGCGGCCTTGATGGCCGGTCCGGCAGCGGCGCAGCGCGTCAACCCCGACCGCGTCATCGACTTCCATATCAACATGGAAGCCCAGAACCAGAGCTTTGGTGGCTCGGTCCGCGAGGGGGCGCGGTTCAATCTCTCTATCCGTGGAGTCGGCGAGTATGCCCTCGTACCGGTGGTGACGAACGAGAGGGCTCAACAACTTACGATCAGCGTGGTTCGCCTGGAGGGTGAAAACGCGCGCACCGTGGAAACCGTTACGGCGACGGTGGGCGAGCCCGCCATCCTGCGCTCGATCCGCATGACGACCGTGGTCATCGAGGAGCTCCGGATGGCGCCCCGGCGGGCCGCCGCCACGACCGCGACGTTCGCCGGGAATGTGAGTGAGCGCCGGTTTCATTTTGCGTACACAGGCGAGTGCTGCATCACGTGCGGCGTCGTAAAGGCTTGTGGCTGCGCGGTTTCGATGTCGTGCGGCAACTGCTGCTCGGATTCGTGCTGCAAGATCATCGAGCAGACCCGCAACACCGTGCCCGATGGACGCACGTTTGCCCAGCTGGCGATGAGTCCGTGCAATCGCCCGATCGCCGCGGGCGAGCGTCGCTTCACGCCCGCGCCGGCGCGAGACTCCCGTCTCGCGTTCCTCCGCTGAGCGTCTGTTCACCAGGTCGAGCGGTTCTCAGGATGATGGAGCGTCATGGGAAAAAATCGGACATGAGGGGCGCAGAGCCTCATGTCCGACTTCTTCATGCACTGCTCATCACCGTTTGCCCGGCCGTCGTTTCGATTCCGGAGCCTCGACGAGATAGCGCGGCAAGATGAGCAAAACGCGCGGAATACACCCTCGCCTGATCCCCCCGGCGCCGAGCGCGCGAGCGTCAATGGCCATGCTCTCCCAGCTCGCCGAGATCGATGACGAGAGTGGCTGGGTCCTGTGGTACTGCGTCTGGAAAGCCGGCGGAAGCCTGCCGCACCAGGAGCTATCGGAGCATGATCAGCAGCTCGTGCACGAACGGTTTCATCAGGCCGGGTTGACCCTGCCCGAACTGCGCGCGGAATTCGAAGCGCTCGAAGGATTCGCCCGCGGAAGCAGTGATCCGGCAGCAGCCGCGGAAGCGATGTTCAACATCGCGGAATGGGCGACCGCGCGACATCTGCCGCTCATCGCACTTCACTACACCGAAGCCGCGGCAAGCCTGTTGCCCGGAAATCCGTCGCAAGCGCTCGCCGCGGGACGGACGAACCGGCAGTACGGCGACCTGGTCTCGCGCGCGGACACCTACTACGAGCGGGCGATTCCCCTCGCGCGCAAAATCCGTAACTGGCGTGTCTACGTGCGCGCTCATCTGGGCAAGGGTCACATACGGAAAATGCTGGGTGACAACGGTGACGCCCGCGCGCATTTCTTCACGGCTGCCCGGGCCGCAAGGACGCTGTCTGGTGAGAAGTGGCTCGCGGGCCAGACACAGCACGACCTGCTGGTGCTGGCCGCGGAGGAAGGCAACTTCCACGCAGCCATGATGTATGCGGAGCGTGCCCTGGACAGCTATCCACGTCATCATCACCGCATTCCCGGCTTGGCCCATGATTTCGCCTTTGTATTGCTCAGAATGGGCATGTATGCCGAGGCCGCCGCACTGCTGGACAGGGTGATGCAGACCCGGATGCCCCCTCCGGATCAGGTGATTGGATGGAGCACCCTCGCGCATGCGGCCGCCGGAGCGGGCGACGGTCATCGCTATCATCAAGCCTCCGGCAATGTGCTGCGGCTGGTGGACCTTTTTGACCACCATGCCGCCGCCGCGTTCGCCAACCTGGCCTGCGGGGCACAACGCCTGAAGCTGTGGGGCGATGCCGAGCGATATGCGTTGCGCAGCTTGCAGATTGCCGAACAGCGACAGCAGACCGAGGCCATTCCTGCCGCGAGAGACGTGCTGGCCACCCTCGGCGGCGACCACCCGATGCACGACAACGAAGCGATCACGAGCGATCTGCGCCATCGCGCGATCAAGCTGATCCCCGCCCTCACCACACGCGTTGTAAAGTGGCGTGACGCGACGTATCGAATCCGTAAGCCCCGCATTCAGGAACGTTCTTCTCCGTGAGAAACCGGCTACGAACGCACCCGCAGCGAAAGAACACGGGGTGGCGTGACACGGGTTCAATCGTCGCGTGGCGACCGATGCTCCCCGCCGGGTGAACATGGAGGATCGAGAGCACCAGGCATGGGTACACTATGGCGCGTAAGGAATTGTGAGCCTATTGTTTGCCGTGGGCTCTCGCGGCGCTCTTGATCTCGCTCACCTTGCCATGAAGCAGCTTAGAGGCGTTCATCCCCGGCTGATCACGCAGGCGCCCGACGTGCGGGCGTCGCTGGCCATCCTGCCGCTCCTCCAGGACCTGGGCGACGACTTTGCCTGGGCCGTGTGGTACGCCGTGTGGAAGGCGTACGCCCGCGGCGACCGCGCCGCCGTGCTCCCCCCCGGGGACGAGGGCACGGCGCAACGCTTTCGCGCGGCGGCGCGAACCGTTCCGGAACTGGCGGACGAGCTGGAGATCCTGGCCGCCTTTGCCGCCGGCGACAACGAGCCGCGCGCGCCCGGCGACGCGCTCGTCCGCGTGGCGGAGTGGGCGGCCGGCCGCGGCCTTCACGAACCCGCCATCCAGTGCGCCGAGGCCGCCGCCGCCCTGGTGCCCGAGAGCGCGCGCCGGGCGCTGGCCGCCGCGCGGATGAACCGCCTGTTCGGCGAGGTGTCGCGCGCGGAGCTTTTCTACGAGCGCGCCATCACCCTAGCCCGCCAGACACGGCGGTGGCGCACGTACGTGCGCGCGCACCTGGGCAAGGGGACGGTGAAGAAGGCGCTGGGGGATCCCGAAGCTGCCCGGGCGCACTACTTCACCGCCGCCCGGGCGGCTCGGAATCTCTCCGGTGAACGGTGGCTCGCCGCGCAGACCCAGCACGATCTCCTCGGCCTGGCCGCGGAAGAAGGGTCGCTGGAGCAGGCACTCCGGCACGCTCGGCAGGCGCTGGAGTGGTATCCGCGTCACCATCCGAATCTTCCGGCGTTGGCGCACGACATCGGGTTCCTGCTGGTTCGGCTGGGTATATACCCGTCGGCAATCGAGCTGCTGCAAACCGCACTGGGCACCCCCATTGCGCCGCAGGACCGGGTCATCGCGTGGAGCACGCTCGCCAGGGCCGGGGCAGGCATGGGGGACACGGCCATCTACGCCCGCGCGGTAGAGAACGTTCTTCGCGGGGTGGGTCTATTCGATCTGCACGCAGCCGCGGCCTTTGACAACCTGGCCAGGGCCGCCGCGATGCTTGGATTGTGGGAAGATGCGAGACAGTACGCGGAGCGCAGTCTGGAGATCGCCGGCCGAAGGGCGCAGGCGGAAGCCGTGAAGAACGCCCGTCGCGCCCTGACGGCGGCGATCGCGCATACGGTGCCCTCGGACGTATTGCCATCGGATGAGCGGCTCACGTCGGAACTGCACGCGCTTGCAACAAACACCAAACAGCGCCTGGCGGTTTGGCACGGTCGAACATGGAAGCGGAAGCGTCAATCCGGCCCCGAGAACGTAGGCCGGATCTGATCGTCCTGCCCCTGGGCCGGTCCGCCCTCGCTTCACGGGTCGCGGCCGTGGGCGCGTATCCGGCTAAAGGCCGGCACGCGCCGTCAGTTCCTGGCCGGACCTCCGTGATCACGCTGGACCCACGTTGCCCGTAATCCCTGAGGGGGGCGTGAGATGCGGCGACCGGCAGCCCGCCTCTACACGTCAGTTTCCAGTTCCGATCGTGTAGCCCCCTTGCCCGCTCTCCTGCGAGCTCGACGTGCTGGTCTCGGACGAATCCGTCGGAACGGTCCGGTTCCCGGAGCCGATGATGTAGCCGCCATCGTAGCTAGGCCCGGCCGGATCGACGGTGGCGTTCGAGGTGGGGCTATCGCCGCACGCGGACAGGAGAACGGCCAGGGTCCCGGCCATGATGGCGCTGCGCATGGTGATCTTCATCGTTCCGCATCCTCTGATCTGAAAGTGGATGAAACAGGCACGATCCCGTCGTGGCCGCGCCCGGAACCATTGTAAACTTGCTCATACGCATTCCGCCACTCCACGCGGCCAAATCCACAAAATCGTGCGAAGTAGGCCACCGTGTGCACAGATGGCCTGTTATGAGCTGTTCCTTCGCGCCCGGCGAGTCTCCGCTCCACGCGGAAAAACGAGCCGGCTAATGTGTTTAGATCAGCATAGTTAGACCACTTCGTCCACTCTCCCTGGCTGCCCGGTCTCCCCGGATCTTCCCGTCCGTCGAACCGGCCACGGAGCTGCACCACACAGTATCCGCCGTTCCAGATGACTTTCTAAGGGGCTCTCCCACCCCGATCCTGACCGTACAAAGTGTAACATTCATCCACGCGGCGCGAAAACTGGCACCGGGAGAGCGCAGAATGGACGGTCTGGAGGAGGAGCCCCGGAGGCGGAGGCCACGGCGCAAGACGCGCCGTCGCTGGTGTCTGCCCCCCGCCATCATCCGCGAGCCGGGAGAGATGCTGGAGGCCGCCCAGGTGCTGCAGGAGCACGAGGGCACCCTGGCGCTGGTGCTGTGGACGGCCGTGCGCGACGTGACCCTGTGGGCCGCCGCGGCCCCGGAGCGCCGCGCCACGCTCTTTTCTCCCCAGGCCGAGGCGGCCCGGCGCGATGCCCTGCGCCTGGCCCGGGCCGAGCCGGCACTGGAGCTGTCGCTCACCACGCTGGCGTCCGTGGTGTCGCACGCGGCGCAGGCCAGCCCGCCCGTGGTGTCGCTGGTGTGCGTGGAGGTGGCGCGATGGGCGCGGCAGCGGGGCTCCATGGGCACGGCCGTGGCGTTCGCGCAGGCCGCTGCCTTTGCCCTGCCCGAGGCGCCGCAGCCCGCGCTGGTGGTGGGCCAGCTGACGGTGGAGTGGGGCCGCGACCGCCGCGCCGAGACGTGGCTGCGCCGCGCCATTGGCCTGGCGCGGCGCGTGGGGGACTGGGAGACGTACGGGGCCGCGTACGTGGCTCTGGGCGAGGTGTACGTGCGGACGGGGCGGATGGAGGCCGCGCCGCGCTACTTTCAGCAGGCGGCGCGCTTGGCGCGGCGGCAGGGGTACCGCTACATCCGCGGCGAGGCGCTGCACGGCTTGGTGCGCACCAGCCTGGCCGAGGGCGACCTGGACGCCGCCGAGGAGTACGCGCGCACGGCGCAGCGGGCGTACGGCCCCGCGCACGCGCGTCTGCCGGAGCTGCACCACGACGTGGCGCGCCTGCTGATGGCGCGGGGCCACCACGAGCGCGCCGGGTCCATTCTGCGGCGGCTGGCCAGCGTGTTCACCGATCCCGCCCGCCGCGCCGACGTGCACGCCCTGCTGGCGTACGCGGCCGCGCTGCTGGGCGAGGCGCGTCCGTACGAGCGCGCCTGGACGGAGGCGTGGGCCCTGCTCGACGCCCCCGCCGCTGCCGGCGTTGCTCCCGGCGTGCTGCGCCACCTGGGCCACGCCGCCGCCCTGCGCCACGACTGGCTACGCGTGCAGCAGGTGGTGGACCGCGCGGGCGAGCTGGGGCTCGGCTCACGCGAGGAGTTCGAGTCCCTGCGCCGCCGCCTCGGCACGAACGGGCATCACGCGGGAGAGGCGGTTAACGCAGGTGTGGGAACGTTCCCGTAGAATATGAAGGGGAGTGCGCCTTGTTTGTGGCTCCCGATATCATCGCCGATCCCTTGGCTGATGGAGGGAGCCTCAAGGCTATACTCCGCTCCTTTCGGGCGGCCTTCGATTGCATGTAGGAGCTGCACGTCTCCACTTCCCTCCTTGGAGTTTCCCGACGTAGCGGGAGAGCCCCCTCCAGTGCTCTCCACCCGCCAAGACCACCAAGTGAAAAGCAGATACGCAGCTAGGGCGTTTGGACCACTTGCGTCCGCGCTCTGTTTGCGCTACTTGGAGTACACATCTGTTCGCTCCGTGCCTCGCTTGGTAAACCAGCCATGCCACACCTTTTCAACATCAAGGGCCGGTACTCTCGCCGAGACGTGCTCTCCGCCATTGGCCTTCCCGACCCCGGCGGAGGGAACTGGTACACCGGGTATTTTTCGCATGCGGGGGATTTCTACATCTTTTGCAATGTCGGGACGGCTGGTCGTACCGGACATGATTATGAGAACAGGTGGGACGGGGAAGACCTTATCTGGTACGCGAAGACTCGGACGCACGTCGGCCAAGAAACGATGCAGCGTATGCTCGACGGCACACGCCGTGTCTACGTGTTTTGGCGCAGTGACAATCGCGCTCCGTTCACGTTTGCCGGTCTTGCCCATCCCACTCGCGTTGCTACCACCACCCCGGTGCGCGTCAAGTGGAGCTTCGCCGGACCGGATGTACTCACCTGCGAGTAGATAAGATGAGTACATGCAGCTGTCACCGTGGCACGGACAAACACCTAAACATATGTTCAAACGGAGGGGGCGTGTGCCCGACGGCAACACCGTCTGCCACCGTACGCTCCTCGCGCTCTACGAGCCTTTCTCGTCTAGGCCACCCTGCTCGCTCGTGCTGATACATTTCACTCCCGTATTTCGCGCCATCAATCCCGGACATGCTGATCCAATCCATCGACGAGTCAAGCAGTCGTGCGGGCGAACCGGTCTCCGCTCGCTACCCTGATGCCCTTAGAGAATGGGCTGGTCATCGTTCCGGCGGTGTACGGCGGCTGTTTGATACCCACAGCGGCCGTCCGACCGGTAAACTGATCGGCACAGCACTCCTGTACCGCTTGCGCCAGTGGGCCGCTTCAGTAGTCACCGGTGCCTCTGGAACCCCCCGCATCGTTCTGCTAATTGGCGGGCCAGGTAACGGCAAGACCGAAGCGGTGGAGGAAACGCTCCGGGCCTTGGAAAAGGAACTCGGCGCCCCTGGCAAGCTGCAAGCGCATCTCCGCCCATTGTTCGCTCCAAACGACGGGTCAGTTGTACCTCGGCGCGCCGATGTCGACTTGGGTGTCGTCGCACAGCACCAACCGGGGTTCATCCTGACGCTCGTTCAAGATGCCTCCGTTGGCGATGATAGCCAGCCGGGCCGGACCGCTGCGGAACTCTTGGCAGACGATATTGACGAAGCGCAAAAGGCCGGCGAGACCCGGATTTATCTCGCGTGCGTGAACCGCGGTGTTCTCGACGATGCTTCCATCATTGCAGCCGATCAGGGCCGCCATTCGACGCGACACCTGCTCGATGCGATTGCACGTGCTGTGAGCATCGGTCCAACGGCTCCTTCGTGCTGGCCGCTGGTGAACTACCCGGCGGTAGCAATCTGGCCGATGGACGTCGAATCACTCCTCGTGGAGCGAGCGGCAGCGGACGTGATCCGCCCGCCCATGCTCCAGATCCTCGATCTTGCCAGCGATCCAAGCTCATGGCCTGAGGAGAACACGTGCGCCGCCGGGGATCGTTGCCCATTTTGCAAGAGCAGGGTTCTCTTGAGCGCCGAACCTCACCGGGGGGCGCTGTTACGGATCCTGCGGTGGTATGAACTCGCGACAGGGAAGCGGTGGAGCTTCCGGGACCTGTTCTCACTTGTTTCCTTCTTGCTTGCCGGAGGTGCGGAGGAGCCGGCCGGTGACATGGGGCCGTGCGAGTGGGCGGCCAAGTTGTTGGAGATATTCCAGAAAGGAGCAGGGCGACCCACGGGACTGCGGCTCGCTGCGCCGTTTCGGCTCATGGCCGCGCAATATCACCATGTCCTATTCTCACAGTGGCCCCGGGTCGGCCGCGATGGAATCCGCAAGGAACTGAAGGAGTTGAAGCTCGACGAGCATCCAGTGCTCCTCGGTCTCTCCTACTTTCTCTCTACGTCAGCGAATCTCTCGCTTCCTGCGACCCTGCGTACACAGCTCGCGGATCTCTGCGACACCCTCGACCCTGCGTTCGCCGATCCCGATTTAGAAGTAAGTGTGAGTGGAAGGACCACAATAAGGCTACGCGATATTGATGCTCGGTTCAGCCACTCCGTACGCGAGGGCTTGCAATACATTCGGAGGTTCCAGTGCCTCTCCAAGTTGGACACTGACGTGCTCCAGTACCTGGCGGAGGCCGATGACGCGATTGGCGCACCGGCCACGAGGCAACGGAAACCGCAGACGGCGGCGCGTTTGCAAACCATTGTTCGAGATTTTGCCTGCCGAGTGGTGCGGCGGAGTCTCGGTGCGCGCTCGTCGATGGTGAGAGACGTCACTACGTTGAGTGATTACGAGCGTCTGGTGGGTGATGACGCCGCCCTAATGCATCACGCGGCGAAGCAGGTAGATACGCTCCTCAATGATAAAGAACGCTTTGTCGTGACGCTGAACACGACGTTTGGAGAACCGCTGCCCCCTGACGCGCGGAGGGTCGTACTAGTAACTGCCAGGCAGAAAGTTCGCCCCGTAAGTCTTCCTACCGGTGGACGCCCTGCCGCGGACCTGCGGTTCTTGGGCGTAGGCCCACCGTCAGCAGTCCAATTCATTGCTCTCACGTATGAGCTATTTCGCTCCGTCCGTGATATGCAAGGGGGCATGCTTCCCTCCTCCTTGCCGCGAGCGGTCGTCGCATCGCTTGATGCGACGCGGGCGCGCTTGGCGGGTCGCATTGTCCGAGACGAGGAGCAACTCGACGAAGCGGAGATCCACGTTGGTCTGCGTAAGGAGGTAATCGTACGTGAAATGGGTCAATTCTTAGTGCGCCGGGAGGCTGCGGAATGAGCTTATCGGATTTCCTCACGAGTCCGTGGGATAAGTCCCACAAGGCTTACGATGCCTCACCGATCAACATGCGCCCCGCACCGGAGTTTGCAACGGCCGAGGTGATCGTTGCATCTACATATCGAGCTGCGGGTTTCAGCGGGCACGCAGAGAAATCGGTCTCTGCTGCGGGGAGCCGGTTCGACAAGGACGCGGCCAAGCCCGAGAAAAACCCAGGGAGTACATCGATCAGTGCAGATACCTGGCGCACGATCCTCCACGGGGCACTAGAAAGCCCTAAACAGCCGAACCAGTCTGCTCGTCGTTTCCTACAACTTTGTCCCGTTGTCCCAGATGTCGCCCTGTACTCGGGGTCGGCTCGTATTTCAGGGAACTCGTGGAACCCCGGCCAACTGGTCAAGCGCATCATTCGGCTTGGCTCCGAGTCCGAAGAAGCAGCAAAGCGCTTATGGGCAGAGTTGCACAAGACGCTTTCTGTCGATGAGAATGACGACATCTGGGCGCGTTGGCTCCAGGGGGAGTTCGAGCGGCGGCGCACGATCAATGTAAAATGGACGCTAGGGGATCTGAAGGACACCGCTACTTTGAAT
>NZ_DASURI010000563.1:0-4206 GCF_036280135.1 Longimicrobium sp. | reverse complement strand
GGGAGAGCGAACGACACATCGGCTGCAGGTGCTGGGAGCCGCGCTGCTGTTTTCGACCGGCGGCGCGGCCATCAAGGCCACGGAGCTCACTTCCTGGCAGGTGGCCGGCTTTCGCTCGGCGGTGGCAGCCGTCGCCATCTTCCTGCTCGTGCCCGCCGCGCGACGTGGATGGACGTGGCACGTGGTGCCCGTGGGCATCGCGTACGCGGCCACGCTCACGCTGTTCGTCACGGCCAACAAGCTGACGACGTCGGCCAACGCCATCTTCCTGCAGTCCACGGCGCCGCTGTACATGCTGGCGTTTGGTCCGCTGCTGCTGCGCGAGCACGTGCGCCGGCGCGACCTGGTGCTGATGGCGCCCGTGGCGCTGGGGCTTCTCCTCTTCTTCGTGGGCGCGGACCCGCCCGCCACCCAGACGGCCACCAACCCCGCCCTGGGCAACGTCCTCGCGACCACCAGCGGCGTTACCTGGGCGCTCACCCTCGTGGGCCTGCGCTGGCTGGGCAACCGCGCCGGCGGCGAGGGCTCGGCCCTGCCCACGGTGGTCGCGGGCAACGTCATCACGTTCCTGGCCTGCGTGCCCGCCGCCTTTCCCGTCGCCGCCGGCACCACCTCGGCCGACTGGCTGGGCGTGGCCTACCTGGGTGTGTTCCAGATCGGCGCGGCGTACCTGCTGCTCACGGCCGGCATTCGCCACGTGCCGGCGCTGGAGGCGTCCGTGCTGCTTCTGCTGGAGCCCGCGCTGAACCCCGTGTGGTCGTGGCTGGTGCACGGCGAGACGCCCGGCCCGTGGTCCATCGCCGGCGGCGCGCTCATCCTGGGCGCCACCATCTTTCGCACGGCCGTCGACGCCCGCTCCGAGCGCCCCGGCGACACGAAACACGGGGAGATGGAGGACAAGGTCGCGGCGGAGTGAAACCCGTCTTCTCCCGGACCGTAGGGGAGGAGGAGACGCATCGCGCCCGGAGCGACTGAAGTCGCCGCAACGACAGCGGAAAGCCTCACAAACTGCGTGAGGCTTCAACGGCTGGAACCCCGCCTCGGTGTACACGCGCCGGCCTTCCCGCTGAGGCAGTCCGCGCAGGCGGACTTCGCGATGTTCCAGCGGCGAATTCATTCGCTCGGCGCGAGGGCGGCTTCCGCGGCTCGGTCCGGCCTGACTCCGATTCGGCTGATGCCGGCTTCCGCGGCTCGGTCCCGGCCTGACTCCGATTCGGCTGATGCGGGCTCTCGCGGCCTGGTCCCGGCCTGACTCCGATTCGGCTGATGCCGGCTCTCGCGGCCCGGTCACGACCCGATTCCGAATCGGCGCGATGCCGGCTTCCGCTCGATCCTGCCCCGGCCCTGACCCGATCCGGCGCCAACTCGGCTCATTCGGGTTCTCTCATCGCAAAACGTGTCCGCACGCGTGAGGGGCCGCCGCTCGGAGTGGGGCCGGAGCCCGCATCCGCCCCTCTGTACTGGGGGCACCGCGCGCCGGACGGGACCGATTCGCGGGCCTGGATCCGCCGCCCAAACGCTACGCTCCGGCCGTCGGAAAACGGAACACTGGCGCGGACACCGTGTAGCGATGTATCGTTGTTGAACACGAAACAAGAGGTGACCCATGCGACGCACCTTCGGGATCGCCGCGGCGGTGGCCGCCCTCGCGGTACTCGCGGCCGTACGGCTTCGGGCGCAGCAGGAGTGGACGCCGCCTTCGCGCGACATGCCGCAGATGCCGGCCTCCACCGAACTCTCGGGCGGATGGCGCGGCTCGCTCGGCGCCTGGTTCCGCGGGATGGACCTGTCCGCCGTCCGCGCCCAGGGCGAGGGCGGCGGCGCGCGGCCGCGGATGATCCGCTTCATGGGCGGACGCCCCGTGGCCAGCTGGACAGACCGCAACGGCGACGGACGCGCGGACCTGGTGGAGGTCTACCGGGACGGCGCCCCCGCGTTTCAGCTCATCGATGCCGACTACGACGGCACCGCCAACGTTCTTCGCGTATACGACGCGTCCGGGGCACTCGCCCGGGAAACCCGCTTCTGATCGAACCGTGACCCCGTCCACCGCACCGGCCCTCGTGAGCGACGCCGAGCTCCTGGATGCGTACCGTCAAACCGTCTGGACGGTGGAGATGCCGGCCGGGACGCTGGACGTGCGCCTGGAAGGCCCCCCGGCCGACGCGCAGCTTCGCCCCAGCGGCATCGTGACCGCGTACAACCCCGCGTCCATCGCCCGCACCCCGGACGAGAACCGCGCGGCCGACCAGGAGCTCATGCGGCACGTGCGCTCCCTGGGCGTGCCGTTTCGGCGCACGGTGGCCCAGGGCACGGGGCCCGGCGCGGACGGGTGGGAGGAGCCCGGCTTCCTGCTGCTGGGTGACGTTCGCCCGCTGGTGGTGGAGCTGGGCCTGGTGTTCGGGCAAAATGCCGTGGTGTGGGTGGATGCCACGGGCGCCTCCACGCTCGTGTGCACGCGCGCGGGATTTGCGGGACGCCTTCCCGGGCAAAAGATCGACCTGTAGCTCTCTCCCGGACCGCGGGCGCGCCGCTCCGGAACGGGCGGCCCGCCACGCCCGCGTACCCCTTCTCCCATCGCCATGCTGGTCAAGAAGCGGATGACCCGTGACCCCGTCACGGTCTCCCCCGCCGACTCGCTCGCCGACGCCCTGCGGCTCACGCGGGCCCGCCGCATCCGCCACCTTCCCGTCGTGCAGGACGGCGAGGTGGTGGGCATCGTCTCCGACCGCGACGTGCGGCTGGCCATGCCCTCGCCCCTCACGGAGAGCGACGAGCACCGGGTGCGGTTCCTGGAGCGCACCCGCATCTCCGACGTCATGCGGGGCGAGGTGGTCACCATCGGCCCCCACGACACGGTGGAGGACGCGGCCACGCTCATGCGCCGCCGCCGCATCGGCGCGCTGCCCGTGGTGGACGCGCACGGCCGGCTGATGGGCATCATCACCGAAAGCGACGTGCTGGACGCCTTCGTGGAGATCCTGGGCCCGCCGGGGCAGTCCAGCCGCATCGAGGTGGCCCTTCCCGACCGCGCCGGCGAGCTCGCCCGGGCCATGCGCGTCATCGGCGAGGACCAGGGGGTGAACGTCTGCTCGCTCATGGTGCCCCCAGGCACGGCCGGCGAGCGGCGCATCGCCATCGTGCAGGTGGCCACCATCGACCCCCGCCACGTCATCGAGGCCCTGGAGGGCGCGGGCTTCGAGGTGGGCTGGCCCTCGCTGGAGACGGACCTGCGCCACGGAGGCGGGGCGTGAGCCGCATGCGCAGCGCGTTCGTGTGGGACCCCGCCGTCACCGCGTACAAGTTTCGCCCGGACCACCCGTTCAACCCCAAGCGGCTGGAGCTCACCGTCTCGCTCATCGAGGCGCTGGGCCTGGTGGGCGGGCCCGACACGCCCGTGGTGGCCCCGCGCCCGGCCACGGACGCGGAGCTGCTGGCCGTCCACTCGCCCGAGTACCTGGCCGCCGTGCGGCGCTTCAGCGACGGGGGCGACAGGGGCGACGCGGGCCGCTGGGGGCTGGGGACGGACGACACGCCCATCTTTCCGGGGATGCACGAGGTCACGTCGCTCGTGGCGGGCGGCAGCATCCGCGCGGCGGAGCTGGTGATGGGCGGCGAGGTCACGCGGGCCTTCAACCTGTGCGGCGGGCTGCACCACGCGCACCGCGACCGGGGCTCGGGCTTCTGCGTCTACAGCGACCTGGCCGCGGCCATCGCCTGGATCCGGCGGGAGCACGGCGGCAAGGTGATGTACATCGACTACGACGCCCACCACGGCGACGGCGTGCAGGGGATCTTCTACGACGATCCCGACGTGCTCACGCTCTCGCTGCACGAGTCCGGGCGCTACCTGTTTCCCGGGACGGGCTTCGTGGACGAGCTGGGCGAGGGCGACGGGTACGGCTACTCGCTCAACGTGCCCCTGGAGCCGTTCACCGAGGACGGCTCGTGGCTGGACATCCACCGCAAGCTCATCCCCGAGGTGATGGAGGCGTTCCGGCCCGACGTCGTCGTCCTGCAGTCCGGCTGCGACGGCCACGCGCTGGACCCGCTCACGCACCTGCGGGCCAGCACGCGCCTGGCCGAGGAGACCACGCGCATCGTCTGCGAGGCGGCCGATGCCGTCTGCGGCGGGCGGGTGGTGGCCACGGGCGGGGGCGGGTACGCCGTGTGGCAGGTGGTGCCGCGGGCGTGGACGCTCGTGTG
>NZ_DASURI010000562.1:0-7986 GCF_036280135.1 Longimicrobium sp. | reverse complement strand
CAGCGCACCTACTGGAGCAGCTTCGACGCGCTGCCGGTGGTGTTCGAGTCGCAGGCGCCCGACACGCTGGTGCTGGGCTACGACGACGCCAACACGTTCCGCCTGGGCGCCGACTATCAGGCCACGGACGCGCTCATGCTGCGCGCCGGGTTCCGCTACAACGAGGCGGCCAGCCCCCGCGCCACGCCGTTCCTGCCCGAGGGCGAGCGCAACTACTACAGCCTGGGCCTGGGCTACCGGTTTACCCACGCGCTCTCGACGGACTTCGCGTTCCAGTACATCAACCAGCCGGACCGGGCGGGCGCCGTGCTCCCCGAGGGTCCGCGGGCGGGCGTGTACGAGGCCACGGGCATGATCTTCAACTTCACCGTCGCGTACCACTTCGGCGGCATGTAACCCGCCCCGGCGACCACGGAACGACACCGGAATGCTCAAGGAGAACCATCGCATGAAGAAGAGATCGCTGGGCAAGGCGCTGCGCGTCGCCGCACTGGCGGGCGTGGCCCTGCTGGGCGCCTGCGTGGGCGACGGCGACGAGGTCATCACCACCGTTACCCCGGCGGGCGCGGGCGGCACGCTGTTCACCCGCTACGTATCGCTGGGCAACTCGATCACGGCGGGCTACCAGTCGAGCGGCATCAACGACAGCCTGCAGGTGCGCGCGTACCCCGTGCTGCTGGCGCAGCGCGCGGCGGCCAACTTCAACGCGCCGCTCATCGCGCGCCCCGGCTGCCCCCGTCCGTTCCTGGCGCCCCTGGGCACCACGGGCCGGGTGGGCGGCACCGCGGCCGACACCTGCGTGCGCATCAACAGCCCGGTCCTGGTGAACAACCTGGCCGTGCCGGGCGAGCGCCTGGGCGACCTGCTGCAGTTCCCCACGGGGCAGCTGGCGTCGCTCAACACGCTGCTCATCGGCCCGCGCACGCAGGTGCGCGCCATGATCGAGGCGCATCCCACGTTCGTCTCGGTGTGGATCGGCAACAACGACGCGCTCGAGGCCAGCCTGGGCGGCGTGCTGGGGCCGCGCGCGGCCGGCGCCGACTCCACCCTCACCACGCTGGCGGCGTTCACCACGCGGCTCAACGCGCTGGTGGACAGCATCAAGGTCGCGGCCCCGCAGGGCGCCATGCTCATCGGCGTGGTGAACGCCATCCAGGCGGCGCCGCTCATCCAGCCGGGCGCGTACTTCTGGCTGGCGCGCGACGCGGCCACGGACCGCTTCAACGGCAAGCCGGTGAACGCCAACTGCTCGCCGGTGAACAACCTGGGGCAGCCCAACCCGCTGTCGGCGAACATGGTGTCGTTCCAGATCCTGAGCGACACCAACTTCCCGGAGATCAACTGCGATCCCGCCGCGTACCCGGTGGGTGACCCGCGCCGCGGCGCGTACGTGCTGGACACGGCCGAGCAGGCCATCGTCACGGCCCGCGTGAACGCCTACAACTCCGCCATCCAGGCGGCGGCCACGGCCAACAACTGGCTGTACGTGAACCCCAACACGATCTTTGGCGAGTTCGCGGGGCAGCAGGACGACAACGGCCGGTACCAGCGCGTGCGCAAGTGCCAGGCGCTGGCCGGGGCGCTGGCCTCGGGCTCGGCGGCGGCGGTGCAGGGGGCGGTGCTCACGTCGTGCCCGGTGCCGCCCACGGGCCCCACGGCGCCGTACGCCGCGCCCAACTTCTTCGGAACGCTCATCTCGTTCGACGGCGTGCACCCGTCCACCGAGGCGCACGTGATCCTGGCCGGCCGCTTTGCCGCGGCCATCAACCAGAAGTACGGCACCACCCTGTCCACGGCGATCAACTGATCGTCCCCGGACGGGCCTGACGGAAAGCGGGGCGGCCTTCGCGGGCCGCCCCGCTGCTTTGGTACGGAGGAACGGAGGTTCAGAGGACGGAGGTGCGGGAGTATGGCGGTACGGAGGTACGTGACTCGTTCGGAGCGGATGCGGGGATGCGCGATCGTTCGCGGCGCGAAGTCGGTCCCTCTCTCCGGGACGGGCGGGATGCGTTAGATTGGCGCGCAGGAAAGGACTCCTTGACCGGATCGAGCCCATGAGCAACGCCGACGTCCCGCAGCAGATCCCGCCGTCGATCGACAAGATCCTCAGGCGGTTCGCCACGCTCACGCCCGACATGACCCGGCAGGCGCTGGTGCAGTACGCCGGCAGGCTGCCGGCCCTGCCGGAGCGCTTCCAGGGCGTGGACTTGGCGGAGTACCGCGTGCACGAGTGCCAGACGCCCGTGGCCATCTTCCCGGAGTTCGTGGACGGAAAGATGTACTACCACGCGGAGCTGCCGCGGGAGAGCGCGGCGCTGCGGGCCCTGCTGGCCATGATCTTCGACGCCGTGAACGGCCAGCCGCCCGAGACGGTGCTGGCCATCCCGCCGGACTTCGTGCGGCAGGTGATGGGCAAGATCGGCCTGCAGGCGCGCGAGGCGGGGCTCAACGCCATGGTGGAGCGCCTCAAGCGCGCCGCCCGGCAGGCCGTGGAAGAGCGCGACGCGACGGGAGGCTGACGCGCGCGCGTCCGTACCCTCGTATCCCGCACCTTCGTACCGCGTACCTCGGCACTCCCGCACGCGCGACGGCCCGCCCCTTGCGCGCGCGGGGGGCGTCGATTCTTTTACCCGTCCGGCGAAAGGGCCCGGACGCCCTTTGCCGCGCGTGGAAACACAGGAGAAGACTCGTGAAGGCTGACGTGTTCCGGCGCAGGCGCTCGGCCCGCGCCGCGTGGCTGGCGCTCCCCGCCGTGGCCGCCCTGCTGGCCGGGTGCGAGCCGGGAGCGGTGGGCGGCTATCCCAAGCTCGTGTACCGCGACGACCCGCAGGTGCCCCGGGCCGCGTACCCCGATCCGCCGGCGGTGACGCCCGGCAGCGCCGTGAGCGGCTCGGCCGCGCGCATCGTGGCCACCAACCTGCCCGGGGGCGTGACCCAGGCCATGGTGGACCAGGGGCAGGACCTGTACGGCACCGTCTGCGCGGCCTGCCACGGGCAGGGCGGCGCCGGCAGCGCGGCCGCGCCCAAGCTGGCCGACAACCAGTGGCTCAACATCTCCGGCCAGTACCCGGAGATCGTGACCCTCATCAACAACGGCGTGCCCGCCCCCAAGCAGTACCCGGGGATGATGCCGCCCAAGGGCGGCGGCAGCTTCGACGACGCGCAGGTGCGCGCCATCGCCGCCTACGTCTTCGCGCTGAGCCACCAGGGGGGAGCATGAGCCGCCGACCGGACGCCGACGATACCTTCAACACCGTCGAGGGCCGCTACGACAAGTGGAGCTCGGCCAACCCGCGCCCCCGCGGCCCGTCTGCGCTCAAGGTGCCGGTGATGAGCGACGCGATGGAGAAGACCGTGGGCATGGCCGTGGGCTTCGGCGCGGGCGTGGTGCTGCTGGCCCTGGCCGCCTTTACGGCCATGAACGCGGCCAAGTGGGGCGCCATCGACCGCTCGGGCGCGCAGATCGGCTACACCATCGCCGCCTTCTTCCTGGTGCTGGCCGGGCTGGGCGCGCTGGGCGCCACGTACAACCACGTGTTCCGCGTGATGCCGGGCGAGCCCCCGCACCACCACTGAACCGTCGCGAAACGGTTGTTTGGCCCCGGTGGACGAGCGTTCGTCCACCGGGGCTTTCGCTTGGCCGGAGATGGCAGGTCACGATGGGAGCGATCGGGGGAGTTGACAGAGTTGCCTCTGCCACGTATTGTGTGTCACATTCCCACGCATAACCGCGCCTTGCAGGCATACGTTTCCTGCTCGTTTCTAAACGGAGGATCCATGTCCCGCTTTCGTCTGGGCTCCATCCTGGCCCTCGCCGGCATCCTGATCACGGGCGGCGGATGTGCTGACACCGTCTCCGCCCCCGTGCAGCCCGGTGAGGGGCTGGAGCTGATCCTTGCGCCGACCGGACCCAGCTTCTCGGTCGCCGGCAAGGAGTCCGCTTCCAAGGTGATCGGGCCCGAGGGCGGCACCATCGAGCTTTCCAGCGGTCACCGCCTGGAGTTCCCCGCCGGGGCGCTGTCGGAGCCGACGGAGATCGGGATGCGTACGGACGACCGCTACCAGGGCGTTCACCTCTCGCCGCACGGCCTCGTCTTCCCGGCAGGCGCCGAGCCGGTGCTCACCCTGCGCGCAAGCGGAGTCGAGAGCCGCGGCTTCAGCTCCGTGGTGGTCACGTACGTGGACGACCGCAACCAGATCCTGGAAGTGCTGTCCACGGATCGCCGGGGCAACACGCTGAGCACGCACCTCGAGCACTTCTCGGGGTATCTGCTGGGCGGCGGCCGCGCCGATCAGACCAGCATGCCCTGAGGCAAACGCCTGCTGGTGACCCGGAGGGGCGGCCTCGCGTGCCGCCCCTTTGTTTCTGTACCCTCCCGCAGCGCATCCGTTGACGGTCACGATCGCATCTCTCCTGGAAAAAGCCACCGCGCAGGAACGCTCGGGTGCATGGGGCGAGGCGGTAAGCACCCTTCACGAGGCGTTTCGCGCAAGTGTGCTCGCGCGCGATCCGGAATCCCTCGTGGAGGCCGTACTGCGTGGCGGCCATTGCTACCGTCAGGCCGGTGACCGTGAGCTGGCGACGGACCTGCTGAACCTGGCCCTCATGCTGGCAGAGCTGCGCGGCGACCCCGATGCCGCGGGGCGGGCCACCATCGGGCTGGGCACGCTCAGCCACAATGCCGGAGACCTTCCCGAGGCAGAGCGGCTGTACCATCGCGCCCTCGAGCTGGGCCGGCAGGCGAACGACCTGGTGCTGATCGGCGAGACCGAGCAGAACCTGGGCGTTCTCGCCAACGTGCGCGGCAACCTCACGGAGGCGCAGTACCGGTACGAGGCGGCCCTGGAGCACCTGGAACGCGCCGGGCTGGCCCGCGGCCGGATCGCGTCGCTCAACAACCTCGGGATGCTGCACGTGGACCTGGGGCGCCTGGAGGAAGCGGACGACTACTTCCGGAAGGCGCTGGCCATCGCCGAGGAGGTGGGGGACGTGGTGCGCGCGGGCGTGGTGCACATCAACCGCGCGGAGCTGTTCCTGGCCCGGGGTGAGCTGCAGCGGGCGCGGGAGAGCTGCGACGAGGGGTTCGAGATCTTCAGCCGCGTGAACCATCCCGTCCGCAAGGCGGAGGCGCTCAAGTTCTACGGGGCCATCTACCGGGAGAGCGGCAAGCTGCACCTGGCGGAGATCCACCTGCGGCAGGCCATCGAGATCGCGCAGGAAGAGCCGCTGCTGGAGGCCGAGACGCAGCGGGAGATGGCGCGCGTGCAGCGGGCGCAGGGGCGCAACCGCGAGGCGCTGGAGGCGCTCAACCGCTCGCACCTGCTGTTTACCCGTCTGCAGGCGCAGGCGGAGCAGGCCGACATCGACAAGCGCATCGAGGAGCTGGAGGCGGACTTTCTCTCGCTCGTGCGCTTCTGGGGCGAGAGCATCGAGGCCAAGGATCGCTACACCATGGGCCACTGCGCCCGGGTGGCGGACTACGCCTGCCGCATCGCGGAGCGGGCGGGACGGCTGACGCCGCGGGAGATGGTGTGGTTCCGCATGGGCGCCTTTCTGCACGACGTGGGCAAGACGGAGGTACCGGCGGAGATCCTGAACAAGCCGGGGCGGCTGACGGACGAGGAGCGGGCGCTGATGGAGCGCCACACGGTGATCGGCGACGAGATGCTGGCGCCGGTGGAGTTTCCCTGGGACATCCGCCCCATGGTGCGCAGCCACCACGAGCGCTGGGACGGACGCGGCTACCCGGACCGGCTGGTGGCCGGGGACATCCCCTATTCCGCCCGAATCCTGCGCATTGCCGACGTCTTCGACGCGCTGACGACGGCCCGCAGCTACCGCGCGCCCCTTACGCCCGACGAGGCCCTGGCCATCATGGTGGACGACGAGGGGAGCTTTGATCCGGAGCTGTTCGTCCTCTTCCGCGAGCTCTTTGACGAGCTGGCCCCCACGGCCGTGGAGGCCGCCTTCGCCGGGTCCGAATAACGCTCGTCTTGCGCCACCGACAGACTAAAATTACGCGGTGGCCGCCAGGGCGTCCTCCGTCTCCACGGCGATGCCGCGGGTGCGCAGCAGGCGCTCCACGGCCTCGCCGATCTTTACGTTGGGGGTAGAGGCGCCCGCCGTGATCCCCACGACGAGGGGTCCCGCGGGCAGCCAGTCCTCGGCCTCCACCTCGGGCGCGTCCAGGGGCGAGCCGGCCGGCTTGAAGCGGATGGTGCCCCGCGCCGGGTCGATGCGGTCGGCGTCGGCCACGTGGAAGGTGACGGCGTGGCGCGCGCACAGCACGGCCAGGTGGTGCGTGTTGCTGGAGTTGTATCCCCCGATCACCACCATCACGTCCGGGGGCCCGTCCGGCCCCGCCACGAGCTTTTCCACCGCGTCCTGCCGCTCCTGCGTGGCGCTGCAGATGGTGTCGAACGAGCGGAAGTGGGCGGCCGCGTCGTATCCCTCTCCCCCGTACCGCCGCTCCAGCGACTGGGCGACCTCGGCCGCGATGGCCAGCGAGTCGCCGCTGAGCATCGTCGTCTGGTTGGCGACGCCGATGCGTTCCAGGTGCAGGTCCGGGTCGAAGCCCTCGGACGCCTTGGGGCGAAAGTGCTCCAGGAACGCCTCGCGGGTCAGGGCGCCCGGCGCGCGCTCGATGTAGTCCATCACCAGCCGCGCCTCGGCCATGTCGCGGACGATGATGAAGCGGCCCTCGGGGTACTTGAGCGCCTGGCTGGCGGTGGCGCGCGTCTCTTCGTGCAGGTACTTGCCGTGGACGAGGGCCGTGAACCCGTCGCGCGCGTACTGCTCCACCCGCTTCCACACGTTGAGCACGCTGCCGCACGTGGTGTCCACGAGGATGCAGCCGAGGGCCTGGAGCCGGCGGAAGTCGTCCACGGTGGCCCCGAAGGCGGGGAGGATGACGACGTCCTCGGGCGTGATGGCCCCGAAGTCAAACCGTCCGCCGCCGTCCGGGTGCAGGAAGACGACGCCCATCTCCGTCAGGCGGCGGTTGACGTGCGGGTTGTGGATGATCTCGCCCAGCAGGAAGATGCGCCGCTCCGGGAACTGGGTGCGCGTTTCGTACGCGTACTCCACGGCCCGGTCCACGCCGTAGCAGAACCCGAACTCCTCGGCCAGGCGGATGGTGACCCGCCGGTCGCCCTCGCCCCAGGTGTCCTGGTAGCCGCGGGAGCGGATGCGCTCCACGAGGGCGCTGTGGTACTCGGACCGGATCAGCGGCTCGATCTGCTTGCGGAGGCCGAAGCCGCGGCGAAAGTAGGTCTGCTCCATCGGGGCACGTGCGGGCGCGTCTCGTCGGCCGGCTCGCGGGGCGCGTCCGGCAGGGCTGAAAGTTAACCGCGTGCCGGCCCGAACGCCACCGTCCGCGCGGCGAAATCGTTGGCGCGATGGAAGTTGGAGGCCGGAGCGACGTCGGCCGGATGCGTCGACGTCCATCGATCCGCCTCCAACACGTCCGCTTTCATCCGGACCCCCGTCGGCACCTCCCGCACCAAGCCCGGCGGGAGGGTTTTGTTTCAGGCATCCGCCCCGTTGCGGCGCCATCGACGAGACATGCAGGTTGATGCGATGCAGCCGTGGCGCGCATGCTTCTTGCCCGCCGGGCGGTCGTAACGCTGCACGGCGGCGTACCTTCGTACCCGCGTACCACGTACCTTCGCACCGACGTTCGGACTGTGGCCAAGGCCAAGGGAAAGCTGCTCGGCGGGGCGCCGCGCACGGGAAAGTGGGCCAAGCAGCCCGAGGACACGCGCATCGGCGGGCGCTACCGCGGCTCGCTGATCGCCGTGGGCGTCCTGGGAATGCTGTGCCTGGCGGCCGTGGGCGCGTACCTGGGGTACAGCGACATGCAGCTGCGGGGCGGCCTGCTCAAGCAGGAGCGCGAGGCGCGGCGGCGGCCGGACTGGGTGCCCCTGCGCGAGATGCCGGGCTACGCGCGCGACGCGTTCGCCGCCGTGGCGGACACCACGTCGTTC
>NZ_DASURI010000561.1:0-5051 GCF_036280135.1 Longimicrobium sp. | reverse complement strand
AGGTGCGGTGGCAGATGCGGATGCCGCGCCGAGACGACACACCACCTGCCACGGGCGCCGTTTGCCCGCGGCCTTGAAGGCATCGGATGAGCAAGACCACCAGCCGGCTGGACGAACTGACCCCGGAGCAGCGCCGCCTGCTCGCGCAGCGCCTGCAAAAGCGCAAGGCGGGCGAGGCCGCCCCGCCGCCCCCCACCGCCGAGGACACGGGCGAGTACCCGCTCTCGTTCGCCCAGCAGCGCCTGTGGATGCTGGAGCGGATGGCGCCCGGCGGCACCGCCTACAACATGCCGGCCGCCCTGCGCATCCGCGACGCGCTGAGCCCGGAGTACGTGGGCCGCGCCATCAACGACGTCGTCCGGCGCCACGGTGCCCTGCGCACCCGCTTCGAGCAGCGCGGCGACGAGTCCGTGCAGGTGGTGGAGCCGTATCAGCCCGTCCCCGTCCCCATCGACGACCTCGCGCACCTGTCCCCATCGGAGCGTGAGGCGGCCCTGCTGCGCATCGCCAACGACGACGCAGGCGCCCCGTTCGACCTGGAGCGGGGGCCGCCGTTCCGCGCGCGCGTGGTCCGCATGGGCCCGGCGGACGTGGCCATCCTCGTCAACGTGCACCACATCGTCAGTGACGGGTGGAGCATGGACGTGTTCTGGCGCGAGCTCACGGCGTTCGTCATCTCGTACGAGGACGGCAGCCCGCCCCGCGTGCCGCCCCTTTCCATCTCGTTCGGCCAGCACGCGCGGCGCCAGCGCGAGCGGCTGTCGGGCGACGCCCTGTCGGAGATGCTGGCGTGGTGGCGCGGCGAGCTGGACGGCGCGCCGCACCTGCTGGAGCTGCCCACGGACCGTCCGCGGCCGGCCGTGGCCAGCGGGGCCGGCGGGTTCGCGTCCGTGGACCTGGACGCGGCGGTCGTCCCGGGCGTGCAGGAGCTGGCCCTGGCCGAGGTGGCCACGCCCTTCATGGTGCTGCTGGCCGCGTTCCAGGTGCTGCTGGGCCGCTACGCCGGCACGGATGACCTGCTGGTGGGCACGGCCATCGCCGGCCGCGACACGCGCGACGTGGAGCCGCTCATCGGGTTCTTTGCCAACACGCTGGCCTTGCGGGGCGACCTGACGGGCAACCCCACCTTTCGCGAGCTGGTGCAGCGCGTCCGCGCGCACGTGCTGGGCGCCTTCGCGCACCAGGAGCTGCCGTTCGAGCGGCTGGTGGAAGAGCTGAGCCCCGAGCGCAGCCTGGCCTGGTCACCCCTGGTGCAGACCGTCTTTTTGGCCTACGCGGACACCGTCAGCGCCACCCGGCCCGGCCAGCCCCCGGAGAGCGAGGGGCTCGTGGAGGGGGTTCGCCAGGAGGTGGGCGCCAGCAAGTTCGACCTCACGTTCTCCGTGGGGATGACCCTGGAACGCGTGGTGGCGGGGATCGAGTACGCCACGGACCTCTATGACCGCGAGACGGTGGAGCGCCTGGCGCGCCACTTCGAGGTGCTGCTCGCCGGCGCCCTCGCCGACCCCGACCGGCCCATCGCCGAGCTGTCCCTGCTGTCGGACGCGGAGCGCGCGGAGGTGATCCGCATGGGCGCCGCCACGGCATCGTTTCCCGTCACGGAGACGCTGCACGCCCGCTTCGCGACACGGGCGGCCCGCACGCCGGACGCGCCGGCGGTGACCTTTGGGGAGCGCACCCTTTCGTACGCGGAGCTGGACACACGGGCGGACGCGCTGGCGCGGCGCCTGGCCGCGCGCGGCGCGGGGCCGGACGTGCTCGTGGGCCTGTGCGTGGAGCGCTCGCTGGAGACCGTCGTCGGCATCCTGGGCATCCTCAAGGCGGGCGCGGCCTACCTGCCCCTGGACCCCGCCTACCCCGACGACCGGCTGGCGTACATGCTGGACGATTCCGGCGCGCGCCTGGTCGTCACCACGGCGGACGCGGCGCATCGCCTGCCTGCGGAGGTCCAGCAGGTGCGGATGGACGAGGGCGAGGCGGATGGATCCGAAGCGGTCACGTTCGTCCCCGTGGAGCCGGGGCCGGACGCGCTGGCGTACGTCATCTACACCTCCGGATCCACCGGCCGGCCCAAGGGCGTGCAGGTGACGCACGCCAGCGTCATTCGCCTCTTCACGGCCACGGACGACTGGTTCGGATTCGGCGCGGGGGACGTGTGGACGCTCTTTCACTCGTACGCGTTCGACTTTTCCGTGTGGGAGCTGTGGGGCGCGCTGCTGTACGGCGGCCGCCTGGTCGTCGTCCCCTATGACGTGAGCCGCGACCCCGCGCGCTTTTTGGGACTGCTGGAGTCCGAGCGCGTCACGGTGCTTAACCAGACGCCCTCCGCGTTCCGCCAGCTCATCCGCGCGGACGAGGAGGCGGGCGGCACGGCGGACCTTGCCCTGCGCCACGTCGTCTTCGGCGGCGAGGCGCTGGACCCCGCGTCGCTGCGCGGCTGGGTGGCGCGCCGCGGGGACGAGCAGCCGCGGCTCGTCAACATGTACGGCATCACGGAGACGACCGTGCACGTCACGTATCGCGTGATCCGCGAGGCGGACGTGCGCGCGGGATCGTCGTCGCCCATCGGCGTCCCCATCCCCGACCTGTCCGTGCACCTGCTGGACGGCCGGGGTCAGCCCGTCCCCATCGGCCTCGTGGGCGAGATGCACGTGGGCGGCGCGGGGGTGGCGCGCGGGTACCTGGGGCGCCCGGAGCTCACGTCGCAGCGCTTTGTCCCCGATCCGTTCGGGACGGACGCGGCCGCGCGGCTGTACCGCTCCGGTGACCTGGCGCGGCGCCGGGCGGACGGCTCGCTGGAGTTCTGGGGCCGCGCGGACGACCAGGTCAAGGTGCGCGGCTTTCGCATCGAGCTGGGCGAGATCGAGTCCGTGCTGCTGGAGCACCCGGCCGTGCGCGAGGCCGTCGTCCTGGCCCGCGGCGGCGCGGACGACCGGCGGCTCGTGGCCTGGACGGTGGCCGACAGTGTCTCGACGGCGGAGCTGCGCGCGCACCTGCTGGCGCACCTTCCCGAGTACATGGTGCCGTCCGCGTTCGTCCCCCTGGAGCGCCTGCCGCTGACGCGAAACGGCAAGGTGGACCGCCGCGCCCTCCCCGAGCCGGACGCGGCGGAGGCGGCTGGCGCCGCGTACGCGGCGCCCCGCACGCCCACGGAAGAGGTGCTTGCGGCGATCTGGGCCGAGCTGCTGGGCGCCGAGCGCGTGGGCGCGTCGGACGGCTTTTTCGAGCTGGGCGGCCATTCGTTGCTGGCCACGCGCGTCATCTCCCGCGTCCGCGCGGACTTCGGCGTGGAGGTGCCCGTGCGCGCCGTCTTCGAGCGTCCCGTGCTGGAGGCGTTCGCGGAAGAGGTGGACCGCCTGCTTCGGGCCAGCGCCGGAACGGAGGCGCCACCCATCCGCCCCGCCCCCCGCGACGGCGACCTGCCCCTGAGCTTTGCCCAGGAGCGGCTGTGGTTCGTGGATCGGCTGGAGCCGGGCAGCCCCGTCTACCACATGCCGTTCCAGTACTTTCTCCGCGGACCGCTGGACGAGGCGGCCCTGCGCCGCGCGTTTGGCGAGGTGGCGCGCCGGCACGAGGTGCTGCGCACGACGCTGCCCCTGGTGAACGACGTGCCGGTACAGCGCATCGCTCCGTTCGCGCCCGTGGAGCTGCCCCTGCACGACCTGTCGCACCTGGCCGAAGAGGAGCGGCACGAAGAGGCCCGGCGCCTCTCGGACGAGGCCGCCACGGCCCCGTTCGACCTGGCCGCCGGGCCGCTCTGGCGGGTGGCCCTCGTCCGCATGGCGGACGACGAGCACCTGCTGTTCGTGAACCTTCACCACGTCATCAGCGACGGCTGGTCCACGGGCGTGCTGTGGAACGAGCTGTCGGCGCTGTACGGCGCCTTTGCGGCCGGCCAGGCGTCGCCCCTGCCGGAGCTGCCCCTCCAGTACGGCGACGTGGCCGTCTGGCAGCGCGAGTGGCTGCGGGGCGACGTGCTCGAGGCGCAGCTGGGCTACTGGCGGCGCAAGCTGGCCGGCGCGCCGCCCCTGCTGGAGCTGCCCACGGACCGCGCGCGCCCCGCCGTGCAGACGTACGCCGGCGCCGCCGAGCTCGCCGTGCTGGAAGGCGGCGAGGCCACCGCCGTGCTGGGGCTGGCGCGCCGCGAGGGCGCCACGCTGTTCATGGTGCTCCTCGCCGCCCTGGACGTGGTGCTGGGCCGGCTGGCGGGGCAGGAGGACGTCGTGATCGGCACCCCCATCGCGGGGCGCACGCGGCGCGAAACGGAAGGGCTCATGGGCCTGTTCCTCAACTCGCTGGCCCTGCGGACGGACCTTTCCGGCCAGCCGAGCTTTCGCGAGCTGCTGCGCCGCGTCCGCGAGACCACGCTGGAGGCGTACGCGCACCAGGACCTGCCGTTCGAGCGCATCCTGGAGGAGGTGCACCCGGAGCGCTCCCTTTCACACACGCCCATCTTCCAGGTGATGCTCAACCTGTCCAACTTCGAGGGGGGCGACGTGTCCCTCCCGGGGCTGGAGGTGCATCCCCTGGGCACGGGCGGCGAAGTGCCCAGCAAGTTCGACATGACGCTGTACGCGGGCGAGGCCCCCGGCGGCGCCATCGCCCTGCACTTGGTCTACAACGTCGCGCTCTTCGACGCCCCGCGCGTCCGCGAGATGCTGGCGCAGCTCACGGGCGTCCTGCGGCAGGCGGCGGAGGACGTGGAGCGCCCCATCGGCACCCTGTCGCTGCTGACCGATTCGGCGCGCTCCGTTCTGCCGGACCCCGCGCTGCCGCTGTCCCCCGCGTGGCGGGGAAGCGTCCCCGCGATCTTCGCCGCGCACGCGGCCCGCGCCCCGCACGCGCTGGCCGTGGAGGACCCGGCGGAGCGCTGGACGTACGGCGAGCTGGACGCGGACGCCAGTGAGATCGCGCGGCGGCTGGTGGCGGGCGGCGTGCGCCCCGGCGACGTGGTCGCCATCCACGGCCACCGGAGCGCCGCCCTCGTCCGCGCCCTGCTGGGGACGCTGCGGGCCGGCGCCGCCTTCCTCGTCCTGGACCCCGCCTATCCC
>NZ_DASURI010000560.1:0-5532 GCF_036280135.1 Longimicrobium sp. | reverse complement strand
GCACTCCGCGGGCGCGGCGCCCCTGGTGCCGAGTGCCGTTGTTGCCGAGCGCAGCTGTCATCGGGTGGCGCTGTCGTCTGGTGGATGGGCCTCGCGCGCCCGCGCGTTGACGCTGGGCGCGCAATTCGTTAAAGTCACACGTCTTAGCCTGGATGAGCCTCCGCCATGACCGGCGGATAAGGTGTGCCCGCAGGCGCATGGCGTTGTCCGGCAAAAGGCCGCTCCCCGGGAGCGGCTTTTCGCGTTTGGGTCCACCGGGTGGTTTTCATGGACACTTCCTTGTTTCGCGCGCCGGCCCATGGCTGACGGGGGCTGGGGCACGCTCGCCCGCGCCGTGCGCCCGGGCGGGCTGGACGCACTGGGCTTTCGCCGGCGCATCGAGCTGCTGCCGCGGCTGGCGCTGGCGGGGCTGGCGACCGTGCTGATCGTGGGCGCGCTGGCCAGCCTGCTGAGCCTGCTGCAGCTGGAGCGCATCGGCTCGCGGCACGTGCCGGCCGTGCAGCTGGGCCGCGACCTGGCCGGCTCGCTGGAGGCCGTGCAGCGCGACCTGCAGGATGCCGTGACCCTGCGCGACACGGCCAAGCTGAGCGACACCGACACCCTGCGCACCCGCTTTCTTCGCGACGCGCGCGCGCTGGCGGGCACGGGCGCCGCCGGCGCGGCGGGCAATGGGCTGGGCGAGCGCTTCGACGCGTGGTACACGCTGGCGCGCGGCACCACGGCGCGCTTCATCGGCGGCGAGAGCAGCCCGGAGATGATCCGCGACCTGCAGGCCATGACGGCCGGCCGCGCGGAGCTGCGGGAGCGCATCGCCGCCGTGCGGGCGGAGCGCGAGGCCGCCATCCGCGGCGTCTTCGCCTCGTCCCGGTGGATCGGGCTGGGCGCGCTGCTCTTTGTCCTCCTGGTCTTCGCGGCGTGCGCGGTGCTGCTGCGGCGCATCTCCCGCGGCGTCGTGGGCTCCGTCACCACGCAGGTGGACGACGCCGTGCGCGTGGCCGAGCGCGTCAGCGCGGGCGACGTGGACGCGGGGGACGACGAGGCGGACGGCGCGCTTGCCCCGCGCGTGGCCGCCGCGGACGACGAGCTGGGCCGGCTCGTCGCGGCCATGCGGGGGATGACGGCGTACCTGCGCGAAATGGCCCGCGCGGCGGACCGCATTGCCGCGGGTGACCTGGACGTGCCCGTCCATCCGCGCTCCGACCGCGACACGTTTGGCCACGCGTTCCTGGGGATGACGGCGTACCTGCGCGAGATGGCGCAGGTGGCGGGCGCCATCGCCGCGGGCGACCTGACGCAGCCCGTGCGGCCGCGGACGGAGGACGACCGCTTCGGCGCGGCGTTCGCGGGGATGCAGCAGCGCCTGGGCGGGGTCATCGGCGACATCCGCGGCGCCACGCACACCATGTCGGCCAGCGCGGCGCAGCTGGCGGCGTCGGCGCAGGAGCTGTCCGCCGCGGCCACGGAGCAGGCGCACGCCGTGCACGAGACGTCCGACGCGCTCATCGAGGTCAACGCCAGCGCGGCCCGCAGCGCCGAGCGCACGCGCGACATGCGTGGCGTGGTGCTGCGCGGCGCGGGCGACGCGCGGCTGGGTGCGCAGGCAGCGGCGGAGACGATGGATGCCATGCGCCGCATCACCGACCGCATCTCCATCATCCACTACCTGGCGGACCAGACCAACCTGCTGGCCCTGAACGCGGCCATCGAGGCGGCGCGCGCCGGCGAGCACGGCCGCGGCTTTGCCGTCGTGGCGGACGAGGTGCGCAAGCTGGCGGAGCGCAGCCGGCAGGCCGCGGCGGAGATCGGCGACATCGCGGCCGGCAGCCGGGGGATCGCGGAGCGGTCGGCGGAGGTGATGGCGCAGCTGGAGCCCATGATCCGCCAGGCCGCGGAGCTCATGGAGGAGGTGGCCGCCGCGTCCGAGGGGCAGACGCAGCAGCTGGCCACGGTCGCCGTCCGCACGGGCGAGGTGGACGAGATCACGCAGACCAACGTGGCCGCGTCGGAGGAGCTGGCCGCCACGGCCGAGAAGATGGCGGCCGAGGCGGACCAGCTGCAGTCGCTCGTGAGCTACTTTCGCATCGGGGGCGCCCATGGCCGCTGACCTCCGCCGGTCCCTGCGCCCGGCCCTCGCGCCCCTGCTGGTCGCCCTCCCCCTCCTGGCCGGCTGCGGGGCGGAGGGCGATGGCGGACGGAGCGAGAAGAACGATCACGTCTCCGTGGGCCTCGTGCTGGGCAGCGGCGGACGCGGCGACCGCGGCTTCAACGACGCGGCGCTGGCCGGGCTGGCCGCCGCCGCGCGGGACCTGGACGCCGACACGGCCGTGAGCGCCGACGCTTCGGACGACGTGCGGCGCGAGGAGCTGCTGGCCCAGGTGCGGGCGGGGCGCGACCTGGTGATCGGCGTGAGCTTCATGGCCAGCGAGCCGGCGTTCGCCCTGGCCCGGGAGCACCCGGAGGTGGACTTCGCCGTGCTGGACTACACGGCCGTGTCGGATGCGCAGGGCCGGGCCATGGCGCCGCCGGCCAACCTGGCCGGCATCACCTACCGGTCGGAGGAGGGCGCGTTTCTGGCCGGCGCCCTGGCGGGATTGATGACGCGGACGGGGCAGGTGGGCTTCGTGGGCGGGATGGACTCGCCGCCCATCCGCCAGTTCCAGGCGGGGTACGCGGCCGGCGTGCTGCGCGTATGCCCCGCCTGCCGCGTGGCCGTGGACTACGCGGGGGCCACGGGCGCGGCGTTCAACGACCCCGCGCGGGGGTACGCGCTGGCGTCGGTGCAGTACGCGGGGGGCGTGGACGTGATCTTCCACGCGTCGGGCGGCACGGGCATCGGCGTGTTTCGCGCCGCGCGCGAGACGGGGCGGTGGGTGATCGGCGTGGACGTGGACCAGTGGGACCAGGCACCCGGCCGCGTGCTGACGTCCATCACCAAGCGGCTGGACGTGTCGGTGCTGGGCGTGGTGCGCGACGAGGCGGCAGGGCGGTTTCGCGGGGGCGTGCTGTCGCAGGGGCTGGCGGAGGAGGCCGTGGGCTGGATCGTGGACGCGCGCAACCGGCCGCTCATCCCCGACGAGGTCTACAACCGGGTGGAGACGCTGCGGCAGGCCATCATCGCGGGTCTCATCCAGGTGCCCCGCGTCCCCGAGCGCGCAACAGATTAAAAGAATCTCACGCAGAGCCGCAGAGGCGCAGAGGGTTTCATCGCGCGATGAAGTACTCTGCGTCCTCTGCGGCTCTGCGTGAGAAATCTGTTTCTCAGCTCGTGTAGTCGATACGCGACGCGGACAGGCCCAGGCCCCACAGCGAGTACGCATCCGACGTCTCGTCCACGGGCTGCACCGTCGCCGACGCGGGGACGTGGGCCAGCAGCGACGTCATCATCTCCGTCGCGAAGACGCCGTTGTCGCGCGCCAGCACCCGGTGCGCCATGCAGAACTGCGTGGGCAGCGTGAACGTCTCCTGCGTGTCGATCTCGCCCCAGCCCGGCGTGAACGTCACGCGAAAGACGGCGTTCAGCACGCCCATGGCCGAGATGGACGAGCCCAGCAGCCACACGCGCGGGTGGTCCGCGTCCGGGTGTTCGTCGAAGCCCAGGTGCAGCAGCCCGGCATTGGTCCCCGTCTTCGTGGTCAAGGCGAACCAGTCGATGGATGCGTCCGCGTTGATGCGCCCGAAGCTTCCCTTGCCGCCCGTGCTGCCGCCCAGCAGCACGAACCACACGTTGCCGTCCGGCCCCTGTACCAGCCCCACGGGCGTGCTCCCATGCTCCGCCGGGACGGGCATCTGCACGGGCGCGCCGCCGTCCGCGGGAATGCGCAGGATGCTGCTGGACTGGTCCTGGCTGGCGTACACGTCGCCCGACACGGGGTGCTTCGCCACGAAGATGGGCTTGCGCAGGGCGGGATAGACCGTGTGGTCCGCCGGGTCGTCGGCGTTGATGCGGACCACGTGGCTGCTGTCCTTGCACGTGGCCCACAGCTCGTTGCCGTACTCCACCACCACGTGCGGCCCGCGCGCCGGCGCCGGGATGGGGATGCGGGACAGGATGCGCGGCTCCGCGTCCGGGTCGTCCACGACGGGGTCAATCAGCAGCAGCGCGTTGTCGAACTGCACGGTGCTCCACACGCAGCCCGGGTGCGTCCGCGAGGCGAACAGGCCGTGGAACCCCGCGTCCGGCGCGACGATGGTGAACCGCCGGGCAGACCGCGGCACACCCGTCCGCTCGTCCAGGATCACCTTGACCAGGCAGCTGTCCGTCTGCTGCGAGACGACCAGCGCGCCGGGGCCCACGGGTGCGACCTCGTGCGTCTGCCCCGCCGCGGGAAGCGGGTACTCGGCGACGGCCTTGGGATGCGCCGTGCGGGGCCGCGGGTCGCCGGCGGGCGCCGCGAGGGGGATGCGCAGGGGGTTGGGATCGGCGATGGTGTCGCTCATCATGAATCGGCCTCGGGAGGGATGAAACGGAGGGGCGGCCCACGGTGCGCGGGCCGCCCCAATCTGCCGTCCGCGCGGCGCGAGGGCCAGCATCTTCACTCCGGGGCCCCCAAACGCAATCGCCGCGGAGACGCGTGTCCCGGCGGCGATTCGTGGTTTGCAGGGTGCGCCCCCGTGCGGGGGCGCGTCGCGGCCGGGTCAGGCCATCGCTTCGGCCTCGGCCGGGGCCATCACGCCCAGCACGCGCTCCATGGCCATCGTGTGGCTGCAGGTGTGGTGATGGCGAAAATAGTCGCAGTCGCAGTGCCAGCGCCCGTCGTCGAATCCCACGTGGTGATTGCCGTTCTTCCCGTCGAAGTCCACCTCGAGCCTGCTGAAGTGGATGCGCTCGGGTTCCGAGGCGTACTCCTTGGCCTTCTGGATCTTGTTGATCATCCCGGAATCGAGCATGTCACCCTCCTGAGGGCATGGGAAACAAAAAACGCCCGCGCTGCACGCATGTGCTGGCGCGGGCGTTCCGGATGCGGAGCGTCGCGGGCGGGATCCCGGTCGAAGTCACAGATTTTCAATGGCCCACCCTCCTTTCTGGACTGCCAGTCGCGGTCGGGAGAGCCGTCTGCTCTCCGGGACTCCGCTCGGCTCCACAGGGCATGATATGCACGGTGTGCAAACCGCGCAACCTCCCCGCCGACGTTCCGTGACGTTTCGTGGCCGTCGCAAGATCCGTGCGAAGCGTACAACGGGTGAAACCGTCCGGAGCGCGCGTTTCGAAGCTGCTCAACCCCTTGTCGGAACGCGATTTGCGAACCGTGGGGAAGCGAGCGTCGGGAGCATTTCCTTCAGCCGTCAGGGGGATCATGTCAAATCTTAAGACCACCCACCAGGGCTCCGGAAACACCACTTCGGGCAACACGCCGGAGGGGGCGCAGGGCGAGAACAACAAGGGCGACGAGTTCGGAGCCAAACGCCCCGCCACGGCCGGCACGGACCGCGACCTGGACCGCTCCGGCGAGAGCAAGAACCAGAACCACAGCCATCCCCAGGACCAGCGCCGCGACGGCTGATCCGGCCCGCCGACGTCGGTGGACGCGGTAG
>NZ_DASURI010000559.1:0-7832 GCF_036280135.1 Longimicrobium sp. | reverse complement strand
GAGCGCAACAAGCCGCACGTGAACGTGGGCACCATCGGCCACGTGGACCACGGCAAGACCACGCTGACGGCCGCGATCACGCGGATCCAGGCGGCGAAGGGTCTGGCGGACTTCACGAGCTTCGACAACATCGACAAGGCTCCCGAGGAGCGGGCGCGCGGCATCACGATCTCCACGGCGCACGTGGAGTACCAGACGCCGAACCGCCACTACGCGCACGTGGACTGCCCGGGCCACGCCGACTACGTGAAGAACATGATCACGGGCGCGGCGCAGATGGACGGGGCGATCCTGGTGGTGAGTGCGGCCGACGGCCCCATGCCGCAGACGCGCGAGCACATCCTCCTGGCGCGCCAGGTGAACGTGCCGTACATCGTGGTGTTCATGAACAAGGTCGACATGGTCGACGACCCGGAGCTTCTGGAGCTGGTGGAGCTGGAAGTCCGCGAGCTTCTGAGCGAGTACGACTTCCCGGGCGACGACACGCCGATCGTGAAGGGCTCGGCGCTCAAGGCGCTGGAGGGCGGCGACCCGAACAGCGAGTGGGGCCAGAAGATCACGGAGCTGATGGACGCGATCGACAGCTGGATCCCGCAGCCGGAGCGCCAGATCGACAAGCCGTTCCTGATGCCGGTGGAGGACGTGTTCTCCATCACGGGCCGCGGCACGGTGGCCACGGGCCGCATCGAGCGCGGCATCATCAAGGTGGGCGAGACGGTGGAGCTGGTGGGCTTCGGTGCGGAGAAGAGCACGACGGTCACCGGCGTGGAGATGTTCCGCAAGCTGCTGGACGAGGGCCAGGCGGGCGACAACGTGGGCCTGCTGCTTCGCGGCGTGGCCAAGGACGAGATCGAGCGCGGGATGGTGCTGGCGAAGCCCAAGACCATCACGCCGCACACGAAGTTCAAGGCCGAGGTGTACGTGCTGACGAAGGAGGAGGGCGGCCGCCACACGCCGTTCTTCAACGGGTACCGTCCGCAGTTCTACTTCCGCACGACGGACGTGACGGGCAGCGCCAACCTCCCCGAGGGGGTGGAGATGGTGATGCCGGGCGACAACGTGCAGATGAGCGTGGAGCTGATCACGCCCATCGCCATGGAGAAGGAGCTGCGCTTCGCCATCCGCGAGGGCGGCCGCACCGTGGGCGCCGGCGTCGTTACCGAGATCCTGGACTGATCCCAGGCGGACGTTAGCGGTGGGGAGGCACCGTCGCCTCCCTGCCGTTCGTCGTCTTATCGAAGGCAGGAGAAACAGCCATGCGCGACAAGATCATCCTCGCCTGCACGGAGTGCAAGGAGAGGAACTATCACAAGACCAAGAACAAGCGTCTGCACCCCGAGCGGGTGGAGTACAACAAGTACTGCCCGCGGTGCAACACGCACCGGCCGCACAAGGAAACCAAGTAAGCGGTCATCCGGCGTACGCCGCGGCCGGCCCGCACGGGGCCGGCCCGCACCCATTGCATTGCCAACGGTTTCCTCGCATGGCTGAGAACACGCGTACCTCCCCGCGGGACTTCGTGTCCGAGGTGGTGGAGCAGGTAAAGAAGGTCACCTGGCCCGACCGGGCGCAGCTGCAGAGCTCCACGGGCATCATCGTGGGCTTCATGCTGGCCATGGGCGCCATCATCTTTGGCATCGACACGGTCGTGCGCACGGTCCTGGACGCGGTCTCTTCCCTGTTCGCGAGCTGAGGCGCGCCCATGGCCGACGCCAAGTGGTACGCCATCCAGAGCTACTCGGGGCACGAGAACAAGGTCCAGCGGCTCATCCAGCGCCGGATCGACGAGGAGCAGGGCGAGCCGGAGAGCAAGCAGATCCAGGAGGTGATGGTCCCCACCCGTGAAGAGGTGGAGCTGCGCAACGGAAAGCGCGTGACCGTCACCCGCAAGCTGTACCCGGGGTACGTGCTGGTGAAGATGGTCTACAACCAGCGCACGGCGCACCTGGTGAACAGCATCCAGGGTGTCATCAAGTTCCTGGGCACCGGGGCCGAGCCGCAGCCGCTCACGGACGACGAGCTGGCCAAGGTGATGGGGCAGGAGGTGGAAGCTCCCGCCGCCCCCGAGGCGCCGGTGGTGCTCATCCCCTTCACCCATGGACAGGTGGTGGAGGTCACGGACGGGCCGTTCAAGGAGTTCAGCGGCACCGTGCAGGAGATCGACCACGACAAGGGCAAGGTGAAGGTAGAGGTTTCGCTGTTCGGGCGACCCACCTCCATCGAGCTGGACTACACGCAGCTCCGCGGCTTCTAGGCCCTGAGCGGTTGAGACGAGGCGAACGATGGCGAAGAAAGTCACCGGATTCATCAAGCTGCAGGTTCCCGCCGGCGCGGCCAACCCGGCGCCCCCCGTGGGCCCGGCCCTGGGCCAGCACGGCGTGAACATCATGGAGTTCTGCAAGCAGTTCAACGCGCGCACCCAGGGCCAGCCGGGGATGATCATCCCCGTGGAGATCACGGTGTACGCGGACCGCTCCTTCACGTTCATCACCAAGACGCCCCCGGCGGCGGTGCTGATCAAGAAGGCCATCGGCCTGGACAAGGGCTCGGCGTCCTCCAAGAAGACCAAGGTGGGCCGCATCACGCAGGAGCAGCTGCGGACCATCGCCGAGACCAAGATGCCCGACCTGAACGCGGCCGACGTCGAGGGCGCCATGCGCCAGATCGCCGGCACCGCGCGGTCGATGGGCGTCGAAGTGGTCGACTGAGAAGGAAAGTGACAAGTACCAAGTGCCTGGTGCCAAGTTTGTTACTTGGAACTTGGCACTGGGAACTTGGCACTCCATCGCACGACCGGGACGCGTGAGGTGTGCGCCCCGGCCGAAGGCGGGAGAAGCGGAATCCAGCCGAAACGCACAGGAAGCGGTCTCCCGCCCTTCCGTCCCGTTTCGGGGCACGGCTGGCTTCCCGTCCGAAGAACCACCGCGGCGATAGGCGGCGCGAGCGGTGGGAGGACTTTGTTCAGCAGTCCGTCTGCAGGGGGTACATGCCAAAGCACGGGAAGAAGTTCCGCGATGCGCAGGCCCGCGTGCCCGAGGGGTCCACGTTTCAGCCCACCGAGGCCGTCGGCCTCGTGAAGGAGCTGAGCTTCGCCAAGTTCGACGAGACCGTCGAGGTCGCCGTTCGGCTTGGCGTGGACCCGCGGCATGCGGACCAGATCGTCCGCGGCGCCGTCGTGCTTCCCCACGGCACGGGGAAGACGGCGCGCGTGCTGGTGATCGCCCAGGGCGACAAGGCGCGCGAGGCGGAGGAGGCCGGTGCCGATTTCGTGGGCACCGAGTACGTGGCGAAGATCAAGGATGGCTGGCTGGACTTTGACGTCGCGGTCGCCACGCCGGACATGATGGGCCAGGTGGGCCAGCTGGGCCGCATCCTGGGCCCGCGCGGGCTCATGCCCACGCCCAAGGCCGGCACGGTCACCATGGACGTGGCCCGCGCCGTCCGCGAGATCAAGGCCGGCAAGATCGAGTTCCGCGTGGACCGCACGGGGAACGTTCACGGTCCCATCGGCAAGATCTCGTTCGAGCCCACCAAGCTCGAAGAGAACCTGAACGCGTTCATGGACACCGTCATCCGGGCCAAGCCGGCGGCCGCCAAGGGCACGTACGTGCGGTCCGTGACGGTCAGCAGCACCATGGGGCCGGGCGTGCCGGTGGACGCCAACCTCTACCGGCGGGGCTGAGCCATGAAGAAAGACGAGAAGGACGTCGTCGTCGCGGACCTGCAGGAAAAGCTGCAGGGCGCAAGCGCCTTCTACCTCACGGACTTTACCGGGCTGAGCGTGAAGCAGATCACGCAGTTCCGGGCCCGCCTGCGCAAGCAGGGGGTGGAGTACGTGGTGGTGAAGAACACGCTGGCCAAGCGCGCCATCGAAGGGATGGAGCTGCCCGACGTGGCCGGCTTCTTCAGCGGCCCCACGGGGCTGGTGATCGGGCGCGAGGACGCCGTGGCCGCGGCCAAGGTGCTGTCCGACTTTGCCCGTGAGTTCGGCGACCGGCCCGCCGTCAAGGTGGGCGTGGTGGACCGCAAGTCGTTTGGTCCCGAGCAGGTGAAGCAGCTCGCGGACATGCCGCCCCGTGAAGTGCTGCTGGCGCAGATCGCCGGCGGCCTGCAGGCGCCCATGGCGCGCCTGGTGGGCGGAATGAGCCAGCTGATGGCCGGGTTCGCCCGCGCCGTTGACCAGCTGCGCCAGCAGAAGGAAGGCGCGGCGGCCTGACCTGCGCCCGCGGGGCGGCAACGCCCTGCCGGGGACAAAACGCTGACCGGCCCTGCCGGTGATCCGATCTGAACCGTACTGAACCTGTAGATTCAAGGAGCCCCTGAGATGGCGACCATGACCCGTGACGAGCTGCTCGACGCGATCGGCAACATGACCGTTCTCGAGCTTTCGGAGTTCGTGAAGGCCTTCGAGGAGAAGTTCGGCGTGACCGCGGCTGCCCCGGTGGGCGTTGCGGCCCCGGCCGCCGGCGGCGGCGCCGCGGCCCCCGTGGCCGAGGAGCAGACCGAGTTCGACGTGGTGCTCACGTCGGCCGGCGAGAAGAAGATCCAGGTCATCAAGGTCGTGCGCGAGCTGACCGGCCTGGGCCTGAAGGAGGCCAAGGACCTGGTCGACGGCGCGCCGAAGACCGTGAAGGAAGCCGCTTCCAAGGAAGAGGCCGCGGCCATGAAGGCGAAGCTCGAGGAGCAGGGCGCCGCCGTCGAGCTGAAGTAACCGGCCGGTGTGGTCCGGCGCGCGGGAACCCCCGCGCGCCGGTCCGCGGGCCGGGGCGGCGACGGCCGCAACGAGCCCCATCACCCGGTCCACTTCAGCCCGGCTGGCCATGACGCGCAGGACTCTGATCAATTTCCGACGGACGGTACGCCACCCCGCCGATTTTTCTCGGTCGGGGTCGTTTGCGCTTTTCCGTATCCACGCACGCTGAGAGGGAGACCCACTTGGCAACGCTAGATAAACCGATCGTCTCTTTCGCCAAGCTGACGTCGGGGATGGAGCATCCCAACCTCCTGGACGTGCAGCTGCGGGCGTTCGACACGCTGCTCCAGACCGACGCGGCCGCGCGCGAGCGCGAGGACGTGGGCCTCGAGCGCGTATTCAACGAGATCTTCCCCATCTCCGACGTCAACGGGAACTTCTCCCTGGAGTTCGTTCGGTACTCGCTGGGCGAGCCGAAGTACGACATGGAGGAGTGCATGGAGCGCGACATGACGTACGCGGCTCCCCTCAAGGCGACGCTCCGGCTGGTGGTGTGGGAGGACGTGGGCGACGAGCGCCGGCCCAAGGACATCATCGAAAAGGAAGTGTACCTGGGGGACCTGCCGGTCCTGACGCCCCTGGGAACGTTCATCATCAACGGCGCGGAGCGCGTCATCGTCAGCCAGCTGCACCGGTCGCCGGGCGTGGTGTTCGAGGAGAACATCCACCCCAACGGCAGCAAGCTGTACAGCGCCCGCATCATCCCCTTCCGCGGCTCGTGGGTGGAGTTCACCCTCGACATCCACGACGTGGTCGCGGTGCACATCGACAAGAAGAAGAAGTTCCCCGCCACGGCGCTGCTGCGGGCGGTGGGCTTCAGCCGCGACGCCGACGTCCTGGACGTGTTCTTTGACCGGGAGACGGTGGCGCTGGGCACGCTGGAGACGGCCAACACCCGCGAGGGGCGGCGCGGCGAGGTGTTCCACGGCTTTCTGGCCGAGGACGTCCCCGACCCGTCCATCCTGGGTCCCGAGGGCCCGGTGCTGTACCGCGAGGTCGTGCTCCCCTCCACGGGCGAGGTGTTCGACCGCGGCAAGCGGCTGACCCGCGAGCTGTACTCGGCCCTGCGCGAGGCGGGCGTGTCGCACTTTCCCGTCGTGGGGCAGGCCCTGGTGGCCCGCGCCGGCGACGAGCTCAACGGCGAGACGCTGGGCCGCCTGCTGCGGGCCGGCATCGAGAGCGTGAACGTGTACCGCGGCACGGGCCACGGCGGCACGGCGCTGCGCGCCACGCTGGCCAAGGACCCCACGCGGGGCACGCTGGACTCGCTGTTCGCCATCCACAACCTGGTGCGCCCGGGCACGGCCCCCGCGCCCGACGTGTGGAGCGAGGACGAGTTCCTGGCCGGCGGCGACAGCATCATGCACATCGCCGACTTCCTGAACGCGTGGGCGGAGCGCGGCGCGCAGCCCGTGGACCCCATGAGCCGCGAGGCGCAGCGCTCGGCCGAGGAGCGCATGCTGCGCTTCGCGCAGGAGCGCGGCATTCGTTACGTGTGGGAGAGCTTCCGCGACGACCGCACGGAAAAGGCGGGGCGTCCCAGCCGCGTGCTGGTGTACGAGCTCAACCGCGTGGTGCAGGTGTACGTGGCCGTGTGGCGCCTGCTGTTCCAGCCCCGCACGTCGCTGTTCGTGGCGGGCGACCTGGCCGGCAACGCCAACAACCCCGTCGCCAGCACCGACTACTCGGAGTACACCGAGGAGTCGCTGAACAAGCGGTACGACCTGGGCCGCGTGGGCCGCTACAAGATCAACCAGCGGCTGGCCCCGGCGTTCGAGTCGCTGGGCTACACGGTGCCGCCGGCGGGCATGACGGCGCTCACGGCGCAGGACGTCCTGGCCATCCTGTGGCAGCTGGTGGAACTCCACGAGGGCCGCGGCGACACCGACGACATCGACCACCTGGGCAACCGCCGGGTGCGCAGCGTGGGCGAGCTCATCGCCAACCAGTTCTCCGTGGGCCTGTCGCGCATGGCGCGGCTGGTGCGCGAGCGCATGTCGATCGTGTCGGACCCCGACAAGATCAACATCGACGACCTGGTGAACGCGCGCACGGTGTCGGCGGTGATCCAGCAGTTCTTCGGGTCGTCGCAGCTGAGCCAGTTCATGGACCAGACCAACCCCCTGGCCGAGATGACGCACAAGCGTCGCCTGTCGGCCCTGGGACCGGGCGGTCTGACCCGCGAGCGCGCCGGCTTCGAGGTGCGTGACGTGCACTACTCGCACTACGGGCGCATGTGCCCGATCGAGACGCCGGAAGGCCCCAACATCGGCCTGATCAACTCGCTCACGACGTACGCCCGGATCAACGACCTGGGCTTCATCGAGACGCCGTACCGCAAGGTGGTGCGCGCCATCGTGCGCTACCCCGCCGAGGCGCGGCTGGACGAGGCCGTGCGCCTGGTGCTGGGCGACCGCGCGCGGGTGTTCGCCAAGAAGGGCGAGACCATCGACGCCGTCCGCGGCCGCGAGGTGTTCCGCGCCATGATCGTGGGCGCCGAGCTGGCCGAGGACGTGGCCGACTGGAACGCGCTGTTCCCGCGCATGCTGGCGGGCGAGCTGGACCAGGAGGCGTTCGAGCGCGAGCTGGCCACGCTGCCCCTGCTGGCCCGCCGCGGCGAGCGCATCACGGACGACCTGGCGGACCGCATCAGCGCCCAGCCCGTGAACCTCGTGCGCGTGGTGAGCCGGCGCGCGGGCGCGGCGGCGCGCGGCGTGGCCCCCGAGGCCATCCGCAACCCCATGTCGCTCCCCGTGCGGGTGTACCAGCCCACGACGGCGGCCGTGCTGGCCGTGCCGGGGACGGTGCTCACGGCCGAGGTGACGGAGGCCCTCTTCGCCCGGCAGTCGCAGGGGCTGGAGGTGCAGGAGTGGGGCGACACGCCCGACGAGGTGGCCCTGGACTACACCAGCGGCGTGCCCGCGCTGCCCCCCGAGGGCGAGGTGGGCCGCGTGCTGCTGGGCGCGACGGCCAAGACGACGCACGTGACCCCCGTGGTCACGCGCATCACGGCGTGGCTCTCCGCCAACGAGGAAGAGGCGGCCCGCATCGCCCAGGCGAACGCGCTGCTCACGCAGGG
>NZ_DASURI010000558.1:0-3213 GCF_036280135.1 Longimicrobium sp. | reverse complement strand
GGGGGTGCTGCACGCTGTGGCGGCGGCCGGTGTACTGCGTCATGACCTCCGCCAGCACGCCGTTGTAGAACGCGCAGGCGGCGCCGCCCGGGTCCGCCTCGGCCGTCAGGCAGCCGCGCAGGCGGGCGGAGAAAGGACGGGCGTTCACCCGCACCTCGGCGCTGCCGGCCAGCTCGCGCAGCAGGCGCCGCGCGCCCTTGGCCGCGGCGCGCATGCGCATGCCCGCGGGCATGAGCTTGAGCGAGCTGCGCGCCACGCCGGACTTTTCCTCCCACGCGCGGCGCGCCACGCGGCGGCCGGCCTCTTCGAAGATCTCGTCGGCGTCGGGACGGCGAATGACCAGGCGGATGAGGTCCGCCACGGTACTGGGCGTCTGCAGCCGCTTCTTCTTGGTCTCTTCGCGGAACTTGTGGATCTGCAGGTACACCACGTCGCTCAGGCCCAGCCGGCGGGGCATGCTCGCGGTGAGGTCCTCGCCTTCCAGCACCTCCTCCGGTTTGTCCATGTCGCGCATGGTTTCCAGGAGGATGAGCGGAAAGACGGGCGTCACGCTGGGCGCGTCGGGGCCGGCGGATCGGCGGGCGGCGGTCCTGCTCATTCCGGGAGGTTCGGGTACAGGGACGTGCTCGGGAAAAGCCGCCCAATCTGTTCGCACGACCGGTGCCGACGCAAGGTGCGGGGCGGCGCGGTGGCAGGATGGGGCGGGGGAGGCGCGGATTGGGCTCGAGAAAGGGAGGCGGATTTCGGGCGCGGGCGGAGCGCCCTCCAGCCCCGGCCCTTCCCCCATGAACTCAACGGGGGAAGGGAGAACTTCGACGTGGTGAGGGACGGATCGCGCCGGCAGCAACCCGCCCCTCCCCCGGCCTCTCCCCGCTCGTTCCTCGCGGAGAGGGGGAGAACGGCTCGTGGGCTCCGGGTCTCTGCTTCATGAGCGGAGTGTGTCTCGCCCGCGGAGGACCCCCTCCCCCGGCCCCTGTTTCGCGGGGGAGGGGGAGAACTGCGGCTCGGGACAGGGCGTGGCGGCGCGGATGGTGCCATGCGCGAGGCCAACTTTCGCACTCTCGCACTTTCGCACTGCCGTTCCGTGGCCTTTCCCCCCGCACACATGCTCATCGGCGCCGGCATGGCCGAGGTGGCCCGCGCCACCCTGCGCAACCCGCCGCCGCGCCGGCTCGTGTGGCCCATCGCCGCCGTGCTGGCCGCCGGGCCGGACGCGGACATCATCATCGGCATCCTGCGCGGCGTGGGCGGGGCGCTGCACGGCACGTTCTCGCACAGCATCCTGGCCGCCGTGATCGTGGCGCTGGCGGGCTACTCGCTGGGCGGCGGACGGTGGGCGCTCATCGCGGGGCTGTCGTACGCGTCGCACATGCTGGTGGACCTGCTGGACGAGAGCGGACCCACCAACCTCATGCTGGGCTGGCCGTTCACGGGAGCGCATCCGTATTCCATCGGCAAGCTGTTCCCCAAGGTGCCCGTGGACGGCAACGGCGTCGTGGACACGGCCATGAACGTGCTGCGGGGCCAGCCCCTCATCAACCTGATCGTGCAGACGCTGATGGCGGCCGGCTTCTTCGTCGCGCTGCTGATGGTGGCGTCCGCCATCCGCCGCCGGCGGGCAGAATCGGAGGAGTGACTTCGTTCAGCGGCCCCGGCGGATGGCCGTCAGCAGGTCGTCCATGGCCAGCGAGCAGCCGCGGGCCTCGGCGCCGCGGGCGCGGCCCAGCACGCGGAAGCCCTCCGGCGAGGTGACGCCCAGGTCCGCCGTCTGGATGGCCATCACGGAGTCGAGGTTCGCCAGGTCGAGGTGGCGCAGCACGCCCACCTCGCCGTGGGGCAGGGGACGCAGCGTCTCGGGATCCGTGGTCTGCGTGCGCACCCAGGGCGGGCCGGCGTGCAGGCGCGCGGCGGGGGCGGACGCCGCGCCGGCCGCGCCGTCGTAGAACTGCGACGACATCTCCGTCATCCCGTACTCGTTCACGCACCACGCGTGGGGGATGCCCAGCCGGTCCTCCACGGCGCCGTACAGCTCCTCGCGCGTGACCTCGCGCGAGCGGCCCTTGAAGCCGCCCGTGTCCATCAGCCGCGAGCCGGGCGGCAGGCGAAAGCGGGTGCCCGCGTCCGCCAGGGTGTCCAGCCAGTGGACGAGCGCGAACGCCGTCCCCAGGATGCAGACGGGCGCATCGGCAGACTCCGCCGCGCGCAAGGCATCCGCGAGCCCCGCGTGGTCGATGCCGCCGTCGGGCGACACGTACCATCCGCTCTCCGCCGTCCCGAAGTCCGCCAGCACGGCGCCCGCCATGTGCGACAGCGACGAGTCGGGCACGGCGGACGGCGGCGGGACGAGCGAGATCATCCGCATCCGCTCATTCTCCGGCAGCAGCTGCGCGCGGAACCCGGCCCGCAGCGCGGCGTCGTACAGCGCCAGGTCGGGGACGTAGTGCGTGCCGCGCTGTTCCGCGCCCAGCGTCGTGCCGCTCGTGCGGAATACGGCGGCGGATCGATGTACCTCCGCCGCGCGCGCCGCGGACTCGATCTCCGTCGGATCGCCGCAGACGAGCGCGGCGGCCTTGAACGCGTCCGTGGGGACGGCGGGGACATCCGTCCAGCGCGCGACGGTGTCGGGTGATGCGCCGCGCCGCTCGCAGAACAGGCGATACGGCCGGTTGCAGGCGAACTGGTGCGCGAAGACGGCCCGCGCCAGCCGGTCGAACGCGTCGTCCGGCAGCGCCGCGTGCGTTCCCGCCGCGATGACGGCGAGCAGCTCGGCGCGAAGCGCTTCGGCGGGGGGCGTGGACATCGGCGATACGGCTCGGTTCTGCGCTGCGGACGGCGATTCTTGGATGCGTGCTACGCGAAGCCGGGATGTTGGGGCGGATGCGGCGCGGGGGCAAGTCGGGGAGGTGGCGGAGGAGGGCCGTCGGCGGACCGGATGATGAGGATCGGCGATGATGGGCATCCTGCGGAGACAGGGCCCATGCAGATGACGCCGTCCTCACGCCGAGCGATTGAAATCGCCGCTGGAAAGGCACGAAGTCCGCCTGCGCGGACTGCCCCAGCGAGGGGTCGCCGGAGTGCACCGGGGCGGCGGCCCGGCCGGGTGAAGCCTCGCGCAGTTTGCGAGGCTTTCCGCGGTGGTTGCGGCGACTTCAGTCGCTCCGTCGCGATCTTCGTCCGGACGCACATCGGCCCCGCCCCCGTGCACCGGGAGCG
>NZ_DASURI010000557.1:0-4524 GCF_036280135.1 Longimicrobium sp. | reverse complement strand
CGCGAACGGCTGCGGGATCAGGAACCGGTCCCAGCTGCCAAAGAACCATCCACGGCTCGCCGCCGACGCCACCGGGATGATGGGCGCGCCCGTGCGCTGCGCGATGATCGCGGGGCCGGGCTTCATCTTCTGGAACGGTCCGCGCGGACCGTCCGGCGTGATGGCGAGCGAGCGGCCGTGCTTGACGTGGCGGATGAGCTCGCGCAGCGCCTCCAGCCCGCCGCGGCTGCTGCTTCCGCGCACGGCCGTGTAGCCCCAGCGGCGCACGGCGCGGGTGATGTACTCGCCGTCGCGGTGCAGGCTCACGAGCGTGACGACGCCCTGGCCGCGATGGTGGTACGTGCACGGCAGCAGCCGTCCGTGCCAGAGCGTGAAGATGACGGGCTTTCCCTGCCGATGGAACTGCGCGTAGTGCTCGTCCCCTTCCGTGCGGTAGCGGCACGAACCCATGATGCCGTCCAGCGCCGCGCCCCCGATCCCCGCCAGCGCCGACTGGTGCCACGGCAGCCGCGTCGTCATCTCCGACGGGATCTCCGCGCGCTCCGCCTCGCCGGCTCCGCGGTCCATCTGCGGATCGGCCGTCATCGCGCACCTCCCGCCAGATCCGCCATCGCGAGCACGACTCGCCCGTGCAGTCCGCGAAGGCGGACTTCGTGCCGTTCCAGCGGCGAATTCATTCGCGCGGCGGGGGGCGTGGCCGGAAGTCGCGGGGCCCCAGCCCCGGCGAATGAATTCGCGGCACCGAGGACGTGATGTCGGCCTTCGCCGACGGCGCCTGCCGCACACCGTCCCGTTACACCGGGGCGCGGCTCGAGCCGTTGAAGCCTCGCGCCGTTTGCGAGGCTTTCCGCTGTCGTTGCGGCGACTTTAGTCGCTCTGGCCGGGGACCGTGAATCGCTCATCGTCCCTTTGCCAGCAGCTCGGCCGCCAGCTCGGCCACGCGGCGCGAGGCACCGGGTCCACCCAGCCGCTCGCGCACACGCGAGAAGCCGGCGATCATCCGCCGCCGCTCCTCCGAGTCCGCGTCCAGCAGCGGCAGCACCGCGTCCGCCAGAGCCTGCGGCGTGGCGGCGTCCTGGACGAACTCGGGCGCCACACGGTCCTCCGCGATCAGGTTCGCGAGCGCGATGTGCGGCACCTTCACGACGCGCTTAGCGAGAGCGTAGCTGGCCGCGTTCATCCGGTAGACGACGACGAGCGGCGTCAGCGCCAAGCCCGCCTCCAGCGTCGTCGTCCCGCTCTTGGCGATGGCGGCCGCCGCGTACTGCAGCAGCCCGCCCGCGCTGTCGATCAGCGGCCAGCGCGCGCCGGCGTACACCGCACGGTCCATCCCTCCCGGCACGCCGATCACCGGCTGCGCGTCCGGACGCCGGCGGACGACGAGGTCCGCCGCGGCGGAGAACAGGTCCAGATGCCGCCCCACCTCCTGCGCGCGCGACCCCGGGAAGAGCGCCAGGACCGGCCGATCCGGATCCAGCCCGCGCGACCGCGCCCATTCGTCGCGCGGCAGCTCCGGATCCGCCCGGTCCAGCAGCGGATGGCCCACGAACTTCGCGTTCACGCCGCCCTTGCGCAGGAAGTCCTCCTCGAACGGCAGGACGACGGCCACCTCGTCCGCGTCGCGGCCCAGGTCGCGCACCCGCGATTTGTGCCACGCCCACACCTGCGGCGCGATGTAGTAGAGGACGGGGATGCCGATGGCCTTGGCGTGCCGCGCCAGGCGCAGGTTGAAGCCCGGGTAGTCGATGGGGATGACGAGGTCTACGCGCTCGGCCTCCAGCGCGGCGAACACCCGCTTGCGCAGCTGGATGAAGAACGGCAGGTGCTTGAGCACCTCCACGAAGCCCATCACGGCCAGCTCGTCGAGCCCCGCGAGCGTCTGCACGCCTTCCGCCTGCATGCGCGCGCCGCCCAGGCCGATGAGGCGCGCGGCGGGATAGCGCTCGCGCAGGGCGCGCGCGAGCGCCGCCCCGTGCAGGTCGCCACTTTCCTCGCCCGCCGAGATGAAGATCGTGGGAGCCGCCGCCCCAAATGCCGGCGCGGCGGAAGCCTGGATGGAAGCCGGCCCGGTCACAGGGTCATCGCCGGCAGGAGGGCGTCTGTCCCGAAAAGACGAAAAACGTGCAAACGCGCACAGAGGTTCGTACGAAGTCTACACCCTCTCCCACGCAGTTTGTGGGAGAGGGTGGCGAGCCTAAGCGAGCCGGGTGAGGGCCCCGGGCCGGATGAGAGCTCACGCCCGCGCGGCCAGCCCCGCGGCCGCGTGCTGCTCGATGCGCTCCATGATCTGCAGGGCCACGCGCAACGCGTCGCGGCCGTCCTCGCCGCTCACGACGACGGGCCCCTCGCCGCGCACGGCGGAGACCCACGCCTGCAGCTCCGCCCGCAGCGGCTCCGTGCCGTCGCCCTTGAGCTCGATGCGCTCCACCAGGCCCAGCAGCGCCGCCACGCCCATCTCCCCGCCCTCCGGCAGCTTCGCGCCGGGCTTGAGCCGCAGGAACTCGCCCGTGCCGGCGGCGAGATCGAGCGAGATGTAGCCGGAGTTCTGGAAGAAGCGGATCTTCCGCATCCGCTCGAACGAGACGCGGCTGGCCGTGATGTTGGCCACGGCGCCGTTCTCGAAGCTCAGCCGCGCGTTGGCGATGTCCGCGCTCCCCGTCAGCACCGGCACGCCGATGCTGTCCACGCTCTCCACGGGCCGGCCCACCAGGCCCAGCACCAGGTCGATGTCGTGGATCATCAGGTCCAGCACCACGGCCACGTCCGTCCCCCGCGGGTTGAACGGCGCCAGGCGGTGCGATTCGATGAAGCGCGGGTCCTCCAGGTACGGCTCGCAGGCCCGCAGGGCGCCGTTGAAGCGCTCCACGTGCCCCGTGGCCACCACCAGGTTCTTTGCCCGCGCGGCCGTGACGATGCGCTCCGCCTCGTCCAGCGTGACGGCGATGGGCTTTTCGATCAGCAGGTGCACGCCCGCGTCGATGGCGGGGAGCGCCACCTCCGTGTGCACCGTCGTGGGCACGGCGATGACGGCCGCGTCCACGGTCTCCAGCAGCTCCTCGCGGCTGCGGAACGCGCGCACGCCCAGCTCGGACGCGACCGTCCGCAGCCGCGCCGGGTTGTCGTCGAACACGCCCGCCATCTCGGCCCCGGGCACCTCGCGCAGGATGCGCGCGTGGTGAAAGCCCAGCGAGCCCACGCCCAGCACGCCCACGCGCGTCATCAGACCGTCACCCCGCGCTCCGACGTCTCGAAGAAGGTGAGGAACGCCTCCACCTCGGGAAGCGAGCGCAGCTCCTCGCGGGCCCGCGCCAGCGCCTGCGTGGTGTTGTGCGTGGAGCCAAAGAACAGGCGGTACGCCCGCTTGAGCTCGCGCCGCACCTCCTCGTTGAAGCCGCGGCGCTGCAGCCCCACCGAGTTCAGCCCGTACAATTCCACGGGGATTCCGGCCGCCTTGACGTACGGCGGGATGTCCTTGCTGATGCGCGACTGCCCGCCGATAAAGGCGTGCGCGCCAATCCGCACGAACTGGTGGATGGGCGTCATCCCGCCCACGATGGCCCAGTCGCCGATGGACACGTGCCCCGCCATGTTCACGGCGTTGGACAGGATCACGTGGTCGCCCAGGTGGCAGTCGTGGGCCACGTGCACGTACGACATCAGCATGCAGTCGCTGCCCACCCGCGTGATGCCGCTGGCCGTCGTGCCGCGGTTGAGCGTGGCGTACTCGCGGATGACCGTGCGGTCGCCGATCTCCAGCCGCGTGGGCTCGCCGTGGTACTTGAGGTCCTGCGGGTCCGTCCCCAGCGCCGCGCCGTAGCCGATGCGGCACTCCTCGCCCAGCACGGTGTCGCGCTCGATGACCACGTGCCCCTTGAGCTCCGTCCGCGCGCCGATGCGCACCCCGGGGCCCACGATGCAGAACGGACCCACGATCACGCCCTCGCCCAGCTCGGCCGCCTCGTCCACGAGGGCCGTGGGGTGAACCTGCGGTTCGATGATGGTCTCCATGGGCGTCACTTGTCCACCACGCGTGCCATCATCTCCGCCTCGGCCACCACGTGCCCGTCCACGGTGCCGATGCCCTTCATCCGGCAGGTGGTGCCGCGGATCTGCAGCACCTCCACCTCGAAGCGGATCTGGTCGCCCGGCGTGACGGGGCGGCGCCACTTCACGTTGTCCAGCGACATGAAGTAGACCACCTTGTCGTCCAGGTTCTCCATCTGCTCCAGCACCAGCAGCCCGCCCACCTGCGCCATGGCCTCGATGATGAGCACGCCCGGCATCACGGGGCGGCCGGGAAAGTGGCCCACGAAGAACGGCTCGTTGATGGTCACGTTCTTGAGGGCGACGATGCGCTTGCCGGGCTCGACCTCCCTGATCCGGTCGACGAGCAGGAACGGATAGCGGTGCGGAAGGTGCGCCATCACCTCGGCAATGTCCATCGCGGTATCAGCCATCCTTGCTCTCCTTTGCCGAAAGGCGCTTCTCGAGCGCCTTCACGCGGTCCGCGAGCTCGGCCAGGTG
>NZ_DASURI010000556.1:0-15381 GCF_036280135.1 Longimicrobium sp. | reverse complement strand
GAATCCGAAGTCCGCGTAGGCAAAGTCGTGGATCAGCAGCAGGCGGTTGCGGCGGCACACCTCCACGGCGCGCTCGAAGAACCCGGGTGGCGCCTGCAGCGTCGTGGGGTTGTTGGGGAACGACAGCAGCAGCACCGTGGGCCGGGATTCCACCGACATGCACGCCTCCTCCACCGACGCCAGCAGCGCGTCGCCGTCCACGAAGCCGGGCTCGCCCTCCGCCAACTGGAGCGCGTGCACGTGCCCGCCGGCAAAGGTGACGGCGTAGCGGTGGATGGGGTACGCGGGCGAGGGGACGATCACCGTGTCGCCCGGCTCCAGGATGGCCAGCATGAGGTGCGCGATGCCCTCCTTGGCCCCGATGGTGACGACCACTTCGCGCTCCGGGTCCAGCGCTACGCCGTAGCGTTCCCGGTAGTGCCCGGCCATCCCCTCGCGCAGGCCGTAGATGCCGCGGGACGCGCTGTAACGGTGGTGCCGCTTGTCGCGCGCGTGCTCCACCAGCTCGTCCACGATGTGCTGCGGGGTGCCCAGGTCGGGGTTGCCCATCCCCAGGTCGATCACGTCCTCGCCGGCGGCCATGCGCTCCGCCTTTTCCGCGTTCACCTGCGCGAAGACATAGGCCGGCAGCGAGCCGATGCGCGAGAACGCCGCGGCGCTGGTGGGCGGCCATTCGGACGGGGACGGCGGGACGGACATGGATGCTCCGGTCAGCGGGTACGGTCGAGCGAGCCGAAATTCGAGGCGGACCGCGGATGCAGGATTCTCGCCGCCGCCAGGATCTGACGCGGAGGGGGAGAACGCGTCACACGACCCGCGCACCGTCATCCCGCGAAGACTCGATGCGCGGCGGAGAGGACGGACGAAGCAGGAGCCGCCGTACTCTGCTGCCCCTGCTCCCTCTGCGTGAGAACGCCGTTTCCGGCCCGTGCGAGAACCAGGACGGAGGACAAAACGAAAACCGCCCCGGCATCGGAATGCCGGGGCGGTGTTCATCTGCGTTGCGCGTAACGTGCTCAGTCGGCGGCCTCGAGGGTCACCATCGCCTCCACCGGCTCGGCCGGGAAGGGAACCACGGAGACGTTCTTTCGCTTCTTGTCCTTGCGGCCGAACTGCACGGTGCCGTCCACGAGGGCAAACAGCGTGTCGTCGCTGCCGATGCCCACGTTGGCGCCCGGGTGGAACTTGGTGCCGCGCTGACGGATCAGGATGTTGCCGGCGAGCACCTTCTCGCCGCCGTACCGCTTGACCCCCAGGCGCTGCGCGTTCGAGTCGCGCCCGTTGCGGGTCGAGCCGCCGCCCTTCTTGTGTGCCATGGCTGCTCTCCTTTAGCCGAGGTTGATCTCGTTCACGCGAACTTCCGTGAACTTCTGCCGGTGCCCCTGCTTGCGGCGGTAGTTCTTGCGGCGCTTGTGCTTGAAGATGATGATCTTCTCGCCCTTGCCGTGCCGCACGACCTCGGCCGTCACCGACGCACCGGAAACCCCGGGCGCGCCGATCTTGACCGTGTCGCCGTCGGCGCCCAGGAGAACGTCGTCGAAGCGCAGGCTCTCGCCCGCGGCCACGTCGACGGAGGGAATGCGAAGCGTCTTGCCCGGCTCGGCCCGGAACTGCTTGCCGCCGGTGCGGATGATGGCGTACATGTTGGTCTGAAAACTCCGTTGCACGGACAGGTTGTCCCGTAATCAACACAAGACGGGTAATTTCATCACAAACGGCCGCCGTGTCAACCCTTGCCGGCGTTGCTCACCCCCCGGCGCGCGTTCGCCCCGCGCGCGGCCCGCCGGGCGCGGCCAGATGCGGCGGACGCGGAACCCTCCGCATCCGCCGCGGCGCCGTCAGTACGGCACGGCGAACGGCCGGTCGATGCGCCCGCCGCCGGCGGGAAGGATAACGCCCGAGCGCGCAGGGTTCGTGGGATCCAGCCACTTGAGCGTCACGGTGCCGCCCGACACGGCCCACTCCTGGTACACGATGCGCCCGTCGCGCAGCCACGTGGGCGAGGCGTCAGCGCCCGGGTTGGTGGTGAGCGGCGTGGAGCTGCCCCGCAGGTACAGGTCGCCGCCCCCCGTCTTCGTGGACACGTACACCAGGCGCGGGGTGGGGTCCAGGCTCCACGCGGGGTCCACCTCGCTGTAGTCCGCGTGCCCCGACACCAGCACGGGCGTGCCCGGCATGGCGTAGTCGAACACGTCGGGCGAGCCGTTGCCCGTGCTCACCAGGGCCAGGTGGTTGCCCGTGGGCGCCCACGCGGGCGCCAGCTCCGGCGCGCCGTCCAGGCCAAAGCCGGCGGGCGTGGCGCGGGCGGCCCCCGTCATGGTGGGCGACGCCGTCCACACCTTGCCCGTGCCGAACTGCGCGTTGCTCACGTAGGCCAGGCGGGTGCCGTCGGCCGAAAGCGCGGGCTCCGTCTCCGCCGCGCTCGTGGTCGTCAGCCGCGTCTGCGGGTCGTCCGCACTCGCCGTGAGCGGCATGGACCACAGCTCGGCGTTGCCCGTGCGGTAGCTGGTGAACACCACCAGGTTGCCCCCCACGGTGGGGTTCACGTCGTCGCCCGTGGCCTTGGTCATCCGCACCAGGTCGCTGCCGTCCAGGGCCACGCGGTAGATGTCGCGGTTGCCGCCCACGGAGCGGTCGAAGAGCACCACCGGCAGCAGCTCCGTGCGCACGTGCACCATGAACTGAAAGCGCGTGGCGGCGCTGCTCACGTCGAACTCCCAGTGCTTTACGCTGCTGACGGCGTTGAGCGGCAGCACCTCGTTCCAGTGAAAGTACGGCTGCTGAGCCCCCGTGAAGAACCCGCGGCCGTCCGGGTTGCGCACCTCGGCAGACCCCTGCGTGGAGACGTTGGGTCCCGCGTAGAAGTAGACGGTAATGCCGGAGACGGTGGTGCCGTCGGCCGTGCCCATCTTCTGCACGAGCAGGTTCTGGACGGTCACGTCCACCCCGAAGACCTTCGTGACCGAATCGTACTGCACGTTGCTGCTGGTGACGCGCACGTCCACTCCCTGCGCGCCCAGCGTACGCACCAGCGACGCGCCCGACGCGGGTGCGGCCTCGTACGGCTCGCAGATCACCGTCCGCGCCTGGACGTCGGCCTCGCAGCGTACGGCCTGCACATCCTCGCCGGGCGCGGCGGGTGCGGGAAGGGTCGGCTCCGTGGGCCCGGCGGAGGGGCCGTCGGAGCAGGCGGAAAGCGCGAGCAGGCACGCACAAGCAGCGTGCAGCGCCGCGCGGCGCATGATCGGCTGGGCTGCCATGGTCCTGGAGAACGCGGGGGAAAACGCCGTAAGGAAGGTGCTACGGCCTGCGGTGTCAAGAATCTTAACACCTGTCCAGGGTTTGCGGAAGTACTTGCGAGCGTTGGGGATACGGAGTGGCGCGCGAGGCTTGCGTCCGGACGCGGGGCACGGAAAGCAGCCGGTCCCGCATGGATCCGTCGGGGTCCCGGGTCCTGGTCTCCCCACAACCACGTCATGCAGGCGCGCCGCCGGGCCCCGCGCACGGGACAGCCCAACGGAAGGATTGCACACGGGGCCTTCGGCCAACGGAGTCAACGGTTTTCTGTTCGATCCGTTACCGTTATCTCCGTTGGCCGAAGGCCCCGTGTGAGAAATGCTGTTCCTGACACGAGACGCACTCCGCGGACGAACGAGGGGCGCCGCGCGGCCCATGCCGGTCGCGACGCCCCTCGCCGTCCACTCCCCTGCCCTGCCCGGGCCTCAGCCCAGGTTGTACTTGCCGGACAGGTCCTGCTGCGTGTGGGTGGCCACGAGCCGGATCTCGTCGGGCTGCATGAGGGGGTCGTCGCGCAGGGCCAGCTGCAGCTTGAGCGACTTTTCCAGCTCCTTGAGGAACTTTGGCTCCTGCTCGATGATGAACAGGGCCACCTCGGGGTGCACGCGCACGGTGATCTGCCGGTCCTTGCCGTCGGCGCCGGCGCGGCGAAGGGCGCGCTCGATGCGCCGCACCACCGTCTCGGGGGTAAAGATGCGCCCCGTGCCGTCGCAGGTGGGGCACGGCTCCGTCTGCGTGTGGTACAGCGACGGGCGCACCCGCTGCCGCGTCATCTCGATGAGCCCCAGCTCGCTCACCTGGAAGGCCTTGGTCCGCGCCCGGTCGCGGGACAGGTGCTGCCGCAGCTCCTGCAGCACCTTGTCGCGGTTGGCCTTGGTCTCCATGTCGATGAAGTCGCAGACGATGATGCCGCCCACGTCCCTCAGCCGCAGCTGCCGCGCGATCTCGCGGGCCGCGTCCACGTTGGTCTTGAGGATCGTCTTCTCGGGGTCCTTCTTGCCCGTGTACCGCCCCGTGTTGACGTCGATGGAGACCAGCGCCTCCGTGGGCTCCATGATGATGTAGCCTCCCGACGGCAGGTTCACGCGGCGCTGGAACGCGTCGCGGATCTCCCGCTCCAGGTCGTACGCGTCAAAGAGCGGCTTGCTGTCGGAGTACAGGTGCACGCGCTCCACGAGCGACGGGTCCACCTGCTCCAGGTAGGCCACGATCTCGTCGTAGACGTTGCGGCTGTCCACGGTGAGCGAGTCGACCTTTTGCGAGAACAGGTCGCGGATGATGCCGGCCGTGAGCTTGGCCTCGCGGTGCACGGCCGCGGGGGCGCGCGACTTCTTCGCCTTCTTCTGGATCTGCCCCCACGTGCTCATGAGCGAGCGCAGCTCGCGCTCGAACGTCTCGCGCGTGAGATCCTCGCTGACCGTCCGCACGATGATGCCCCCGCTCTTCTCGGGCAGCACCTCGCGGGCGAGCGTGCGCAGGCGCGTGCGCTCCTCGCGGTCCTCGATCTTGCGCGACACGCCCACGTGGCTGCTGCCCGGCATGTACACCAGGAAGCGGCCGGGGAGGGAGATGTTGGCGGTGACGCGCGGGCCCTTGGTGCTGATGGGCTCCTTGCTCACCTGCACCAGCAGGTCCTGCCCCTTCTTGAGCACGTCCTGGATGGCCGGATACACCTTGCGGCCCCGCCGCCCGCCGCCTCCCCCGCCGTTGGCCGCAGCCTCGGGCGTCTCGTCGGCGTCGTCGGGCGCGCCCGGCTCGTCGGGCTCGTCGTCGTCGTCGTCCAGCGCAACGTCGGAAACGTGGAGAAAGGCGGCCTTTTCCGTGCCGATGTCTACGAACGCGGCCTGGATGCCGGGAAGCACGGCCTCCACCCGCCCCTTGTACACGTCGCCCACCATGCGTGCCGCGTCGGGCCGGTCGACCATAAGCTCGACCAGCACGTCATCCTCCAGGATGGCGACGCGCGTTTCGCGGGCGGTGGTGTTCATCAGGATCTCGCGCTTCACGGCGCCTCGCAGGTGCGAGCACGCCGCCGGGCGAGACCCGGCGGGGGGGATGGCCGCATGCGAGGGGCGCGCGTGCGCCCCCCGTTCAGCCGTTGGATGTCCATCAGTCCTCTGCCCGGGCCGCGCCCGCGCGGGTGCGCGGGCGGCCCGCCGTTCAGTGGGAGAGCTCGCGGAGGAGGTTGCGGGCGATCACCAGCCGCTGGATCTCGCTGGTCCCCTCCCCGATCTCGCAGATCTTGGCGTCGCGCATCATGCGCTCCACCGGGTATTCCTTGGTGTAGCCGTAGCCGCCGTGGATCTGAACGGCCTTGGTGGTGACCCGCATGGCCACCTCCGAGGCGAACAGCTTTGCCATCGACGCCTCTTTGCTGTACGGCCGGCCGTTTTCCTTGAGCCATGCCGCGTGGTACACCAGGTGCTTGGCGGCCTCGATCTCGGTCGCCATGTCGGCCAGCATGAACTGGATGCCCTGGAAGTCGCTGATGGGCTGGCCAAACTGCCGGCGCTCGGCCGCGTACTTGAGCGACTGCTCCAGGGCGCCCTCGGCGATCCCCAGCGACAGCGCCCCGATGCCGATGCGGCCGGCGTCCAGGGTCTTCATGAAGTTGATGAAGCCCTTGCCCACCTCGCCCAGCACCTGCGAATCAGGCACGAAGGCGTTCTCGAACACCAGCTCGCGGGTGTCGCTGGCGCGCCAGCCCATCTTGTCTTCCTTCTTTCCCGCCCGCACGCCCTCCGTGAACGGAAGGTCGTCGCTGTGCCCGATCCCCACCTCCCGCGCCCGCTCCAGGTCGGTGGTGGGCTTGGCGACGATGAACGAGGTGATGCCCTTCGTCCCGGCCTCGCGGTTGGTCTGTGCCGTGGCCACGAACACCTCGCCCACGCCCGCGTGGGTGATGAAGATCTTGCTGCCGTTGAGGATCCACCCGCCGTCCGTCTTTACGGCCGTGGTCTGCGTGCCGCCCGCGTCGCTGCCCGCGCCCGGCTCCGTGAGGCCAAAGCCGCCCAGCACGCTGCCGCTGGCCAGCAGGGGGACAAAGCGCTCCTTCTGCTCGTCCGTGCCGAAGTTGACGATGGGCGACGTGCCCAGCGTGGTGTGGGCGCTGACGGTGATGGCGTGGCTGGCGTCGACCCTGGCCAGCTCGTGGATGACGATCATGTAGGCGATGCCGTCCATCCCCGCCCCGCCCAGCGCCTCGGACCACGGGATGCCGAACAGCCCCAGCTCCGACATCTTGCGGACGTTCTCCCAGGGGAACTCCGACGTCTGGTCCAGCTCTCCCGCCACGGGCGCGATCTCGTTCTGGGCGAAATCGCGAACCATGTCGCGGATCATCAGGTGGTTCTCGTCGAAGTACCGTTCCATGGGGTCGTGCAATGCCAGTCGCTCTGGGGTCCATGCCGGTTCGACGCGCGCGCACGTCGAAGGTCTGTAAACCGGGCCAAGATAGCGGCGGGCGTCCCCGTGGGAAAGTAGAGCACGAGGTCCATTTTCGTAAACTGCTACAACAAATGCCGGCGGCGAAGGCAGATGGGCCATTTCGGCAAGGACAGAAAAAGATTTCTCACGCAGAGCCGCAGAGGACGCAGAGTACCCCGGTTCCGCGTGGGATCGAAGTACTCTGCGCCTCTGCGGCTCTGCGTGAGATAAGCAGTGAAAATCAGCCCTGGCGCAGCACTTCGAGGAACGCCTCGCCGTACTTCTCCATCTTCGCCGGCCCGATGCCGGGCACCTGCCGCATCTGCGCGGGGGTCGTGGGATGCCGCTTGGCCAGCTCCACGAGCGTCTTGTCCGCGAAGACGCAGTACGCGGGAAGCGACGCCTCCTTCGCCAGCTCCGTCCGCAGCGCCTTGAGGCGGTTGTACACCTCGCGCTGCTCCGCCGTGGGCGGCGCGGCGCCGGCCGGCTCGGGGGGCATGGCGTCGCGGTCGCGCCGGCGCGGGGGGCGCTCGCCCGTCCGCACGCGGGCCCGGTTGGCGTCCAGCGCCTCGGTGATGGCGTCCAGCACGGCGCGGCCGTAGCGGTTGGCGAACGCCTCGTCCACGCCCGGCACGGCCAGCAGCCCCTCGGGCCGGCGGGGATGCGCGTCCGCCAGGGCGGCGATGAGCGCGTCGTCCCACAGCATCTGCGGCGGAATGCCCTCGCGCTCCGCGATCTGCTGCCGCAGGTTCCACAGGCGCGTCCGCACCCGCTCCGCGCGGCCGGCGGCCTCCGGGGCCTCGCCCACCCCGGCGCCCAGGGGGCTGGTGCCCAGGCAGTTGTCGCACGCGCCGCACGTCTTCATGGCCGCGGGATCGCCGAAGTAGCGCAGGACGAAGCCGCGCCGGCAGCCGTCCGTGTACGCGTACTGCTGCACGGAGCGCAGCTTTCCCTCCTCGCGCCGCTTGCGCTCGTCCAGGGCCCGCCAGTCCACGGGCAGCTGGTGAAGGGGCGTGTCGCGGTCCAGCACCCAGATCCCTTCGCCCGTCAGCACGCGCCACTCCACGAACCCGCCGTCGCCCAGGGCGTGCAGCAGGGGGAGCGCGTCGCCCCGCTCGCCGCCGGCCGCGCGGTCCAGGGCCCGCCAGTCCAGCTCCACGCCCCGGTACAGCACCTCGCCGCCGGCGCCCTTCCACAGCCCCCGCAGGAACTGCAGCTCCGCGGGCCGGCTGCCCAGCTCGCGCGAGATGCGCTCCGGGCGCGCCAGCAGCCGCACCCGCACGGGCTGCGGTCCGTTGCCGTACGTCTGCCGCACCAGCCCGAACTGCTCCAGCACCCGCACGGCCGAGCCCGCCTGCCGGTCGTCCTTCACGCCGTCCACCAGGTGCGCCAGCTCGCCCAGGGGCAGCGAGAACAGCCCGTCGTGCGAGCACCCCTGCCGCAGGGCCCGCATCGTCCCCTCCACGGCCCGGCGCGGGGGATACGCGCTGTTGATGAAGTACTCGTGCGTGAACTTGTCCTTGTGCGCGTGCAGAAGGACGCAGTCCGACTCGCCCCCGTCGCGGCCCGCGCGGCCGGCTTCCTGGTAGTACGCCTCCAGGTTGCCCGGCATGTTGTAGTGGACGACGACCCGCACGTCGCCCTTGTCGATGCCCATGCCGAACGCGTTGGTGGCCACCACCGTGCGCACCTGGCCGGACATGAACTCGTCCTGGATGCGCTTGCGGTCGCGGTCCGGCAGCCCCGCGTGGTAGCCCACGGCCCGCGTGCCCATCCCGTTGAGCAGGGCCGTGATGGCGTCCACGTTCTTGCGGGTGGACGCGTAGACGATGGCGGAGCCCTCCCGGCCCTTGAGAAGGCGAAGGAGCAGGCGGTCGCGCTCCGAGTCGTTCTTGGCGTGCATCACGTGCCAGTGCAGGTTGCGCCGGTCGAACCCCGTGACGAGCACGGCGGGCTCGCGCAGCCGCAGCTGGCGGATGATGTCGTCGCGCACCTCCGGCGTGGCCGTGGCCGTGAGGGCCGCCACGGGCGGATCGCCCAGGAGCGAGCGCACCTCGCGCAGCCGCAGGTACGACGGCCGAAAGTCGTGGCCCCACTCGCTCACGCAGTGCGCCTCGTCCACCGCCAGGAGCGAGACGGGGATGCTGGACAGCCGCCGCCGGAACCCCTCGGCGTCGAAGCGCTCCGGCGCCACGTAGACCAGCTTGTACGTGCCGTTCTGCGCCCCCTCCAGCCGCGCCTGCATCTCGGCCACGGGAAGCGTGCTGTTGATGAACGTCGCGGGGACGCCCGCCGCGTCCAGCGCGTCCACCTGGTCCTTCATCAGGGAGATGAGGGGGGAGACGACGAGCGTCACCCCCGGCAGCAGCATGGCGGGGACTTGGTAGCACAGCGACTTGCCGCCGCCCGTGGGCATGATGGTGAGCGAGTCGCCGCCCGCCAGCACGTTGCGGATGGCCTGGTCCTGCCCCGGCCGAAAGTCGGCGTACCCCCAGTACTGGCGCAGGGTGGCCCGCGCCGGCTCCAGCGGGTCGCCGGCGGCGGAAGGGGGCGGAACGGGAACGGACGGTGCCGGAACGCTCATCCTGGACGCGCGGAACGGGTAGATCCGGAATGTAAAGGGAACAATATGGACAAATCCGCCCCATTTTCCTAGCCCCCCTCCCCCTGCCCTCAAGCCGGGCGCGGGTACGGACGATACTCCGGACGGATGCCGCGGCGGCCGGACCCGGGCGCGCGCCCCCCGGTGGAGGGGCGTGATTCGCCGCGCCTGCCGATCCGCCGATCCGCGGGAATGGCCGGACGAGAAGCGTCATGGGCGCACCCCGCACGGAATGCAGGTGTTTACCAGGCCGGGAACGGAAAGTTCTCCGTCCGCCGCCCGGACATTGGCCGCTTCCTGCCGCAGGGTGGCAGGCGGGCGTGGAACAGGTGGGCAAAGCCGTTGCGCGCGGGCCTCCGGGCCATTAGCATACAGGCCGTGGGAGCCGCATCCCGGCTCGCTGCACGCTGCACGACACACCAGTACCCCCCGCGGAATTCCCGCTGCCGCACGTAGTGGCACAAGCGATGCGGTTCCGCATTCCAGAACAACGCAAGCGGTTTTCCGGACGCGACAGGGAGCGCCCGGCGCCGCCCGTTTCAACACCCCCGGGAGAAATCATGTCGCAGATGGGCTCGCACCGCACGCAGTCCGAGAAGGCCGCATCCGCGCCCCGCCGCCCCTGGCAGGCTCCGCGCGTGGACGACATGCCGCGGCTCACCGAACTCACCCTGCAGACGGTCGGCATTCCGGGCGACTGCGATCCGGGCGATCCGAGCAGCTGCTTCTAAGCCGCTCCCGCTCAACCCGACGGACGCGCGCGGCGGGGGCCCCCCGGCCCTCGCCGCGCCGTGGCGTTCCTCCCGGCCGCCCGCGCTCAACGAGAAGGATCGACGGCGATGTACCTGGGCTTCGCGCTGACGGAGCACTGCAACCTGCGGTGCCCCCACTGCATTCGCGACGACGTGACCACCGTGCGCAACCTGCCGGCGGACCTGCTGTTCCGCACGGTGGACGACGCGCGCGCCATCTTTGGCGCCGACCTCACGGTGAGCATGACGGGGGGCGAGCCCACGCTGCACCCCGCCTGGGACGAGATCGTCGCGGGGCTGCACGCGCGCGGGGTGCCGTACCGCTTCGTCACCAACGGCTGGCACATGCGCCGGCTCATGCCGGGGCTCACCCGGCACCCGCCCGAGATGGTGCGCGTGAGCCTGTCGGGCGCCACGGAAGCGGTGCACGACGCCGAGCGGGGCCGCGGCAGCTTTCGCCGCGTGCTGCAGGCCGTGGCCCTGCTCACCAGCCGGGGCATCTCGCCCAACCTGTCCATCGTCATCGACCGGCGCGACCGGCACCAGCTGCGCGAGGCGGCCGACCTGGCCGAGTCGCTGGGGTGCGTGCGCCTGCACTTCATCCTTCCCCAGCCCGTGCCGGGGAGCGCGGCCCGCGACAGCGACCTGCCCCTGGAGGAGTGGGCCCCCGTCCGCGACGAGGTGTGGGCCCTGCGCGACGAGCCCGGCCGCCGCACGCGCATCCACCTGGACTTCGGCTACCCGTTCGACGGCCCGGAGCATGGCTGCGACACCTTCAGCGGCAAGCGCATCTACGTGAACGCGCGGGGCCAGCTGTCCGTGTGCTGCCAGCTGTCGGAGTACGGGGAGAACGAGGCCGACGTGGTGGCGGACCTGAACGAGACGCCGTTCTCGGCCGCGTGGCCGGCGTACCAGGCGGCCCTGGCGCGCCTGCACCGGGACAGCCGCCCCACCGGCGACCCGTCGGACCCGTTTGACCGCTTTCCGTGCATGCGCTGCGCGCGCGCGCGTGGAAAGACGGCGTGGCTGGCCGGCTACCCGGGCACGCCGTGGCACGGCATCGCCGCGTCCACGCCGGCCGTGATGCCGCTGGTCACCCTGCGCTACCGCCGCCCCGAGCCCGCCGCCGCCTGACGCGGCGCCGACGCGCGTTCACGGCCCTCCCCGGCACCGCCGCGGAGGGCCGTCTCGCGTCCCCCACCCATCGGGGCGCCGGATCGCGCGCTCTTCCCCTCCACGCCCGGAACGCCCCCCCCGGATGCGTCCGCACGCGGGCGGATCGCCCGGCTTCCGCGGACCCATCCGGCGCGTGAACGGATTGGAACAAACGACCCGGGTCATCCGACTCATGTGGCGGGGGACGTCCGGCGTTATCCTTTGCGCACGGCGGGAATTGACGTCGCTCCCGCTGCACGGGCGTCCGGCCCCGGCCGGTGAGGACATGGATGCGGTGCCGGGCGACAAGGGGGAGTGGCATCAATCAGGCACGTCCGGCAGGCAGTGCTCCCGATTGATGTAGCAGTTGGGCGAAAATCCTGCTGCAGCTTGACTGTCTGGACAGGGGCTTCTAGTTTCAACGTCCGTTCCCCACCGGGGGCGACGGAGATTCCCCGACCGAGCAGACGGCCCGCGGCCCGGCGCCGCGTCACGGGCCGGCAAGCCCAGCCACACCAGCACCCCCGCGCCCATCCAGGCGCACGTGGGCGGCGATCCACGCGGAAGAGGTCGCCACCCGTCCCACGGCAGTCCCTCGCCGGCCCCGCGGCCACACGCACGCGGTCCGTCGAATCCTTCCGCGATCCCAAGCGTACAGCGCCCGGCGCGGGACATATCCCGCGCCCGACTTCCTGTCTCACCCTGCGCACGGTCAATGGTCAACGTGTCGTACTCCCGTGCTCTGACCGCACTCCTGCTGCTGGCCATGGCGGCCTGCACGGACCGCGTCGATTCGGGCACCGCGCCCAACCCGGACCCGGATCCCTCGCCGGCGCCCATTCCCCTGGGCGTGTACGAGATCCAGATCTCGGGCGCGGACGGCTCCGCCCCCGGCGGCGCCACCCTGAACCGCGCCATCGCCATCCCCGTGGGGGCCGGGCCCAGCAGCGACCTGAACCCCGTGGCCAGCAACGGCTTTACCCTGGAGTTCGTGTCGTCCAGCACGTTCACGGACGGCACGCGGGGCCAGGGCGGCCAGCGCTACCTCTCGGCCACGTACCGGGTGCGCAACAACACCGGCGCCCCCGTGACCAACCTCACGTTCATCCCCGTCACGCGGTCCAACACCGTCGCGGGCACGCCGTTCAGCACCCTGCAGCTGTTCAACGGCGGCGCGGCCAGCACCACCATCGCCGCGCAGCTGGTGCCCACGGGCGCCGTGGCGCTGGGCGAGGACGGCAGCATGCGCGCCCGGTATCCCGACGTGCTGCAGGCGTTCACGGAGGCCGAGGTGGCCGCCATCGCCCTGCCGGCGGGGACCACGGGGATCTTTCCCTACGGCTTCGTGACCACCAACCCGGACGCGGCCAACAACCGCACCATCCCGGCGTCGGCCGACGCCAACGACTGGGGGGGCATGGTGACGTTCGCGTTCCGCTATCCCATGCAGGCCTCCAGCAACGCCGACCCGTACAACGTGGCGTTCCAGGTGCTGGCCGTGCAGGACACGGAGACGCGGCTGACGGAGTCCATCGAGGAAGCGCAGGACACGGCGGCCGTGCGGCGCCTGCGGGCGCGGGCCACCGCCCTGAGCGCCACCACCGTGACGGTGCTGAACGGCAGCACGGCCGCGGCGCCCGAGGTGCCCGACTACCCCGGCCAGCGGCAGCTGTGCAGCCTGCGCACGGCGGGAACGGCGGCCACGCCCACCACGTACATCACGCGTCCCGCGGGCTACCGCCAGGTGGCGCTGCTGTACCCGGGCGAGGTCATGGACCCCTGCGGCGCGTACTTCCGCGCGGGCCCGGCGGGACGGCCGGCCACCAACGTGGCTTTCTCCGTGACGGCCAAGGCCGTGGACCTGTACGGCAACGTGATCACCACGGCCGTGGACTCGGTGGGGCTGAGCCAGAAGACGGGCCCCGCGGTGACCCTGGGCGCCCGGCAGATGCTCGTGAGCGGGTCGGCGACCCTGACGGCCACGTACGGGGACTACGGACAGTCGCTGCTGGGCGGCGTGGGCAAGCGCAACGACGGCTGGCGCAGCCTGACCGTGGCGGGCGTGACCCGCACCTGGACGGGCGCCGTGAGCACCGACTGGCACACGGCGGGCAACTGGTTGCCCGCGGCCGTGCCCATGCAGCTGGACTCGGTGCTCATCCCCGTGGCCGCGCCCGTGGACCCCGTGCTGGCCGCCAACGTGAACATCGGCGGCGTGACCGTGGAGGACGTGGCCACCCTCAGCCTGGGTGCCTTCAACCTCACGGCGTCGGCCAACGTGCTGACGGGCACGTCGGGCGGCATCACCAACACGTCGGGGCGGGTCGTCCTGGAGGGGATCGCCAAGGAGGTGCAGGGGGTGCTGCCCTTCGTGACCGTCACGGGGACGTATTCGCTCTCCGGCAACATCAGCACCCGCGCGTCGATGCGGGTGCAGGGCGGGCGGCTGCGCAGCAGCACGTACCGCATCCGCACCACGTCGTTCTGAACCGCCGGCCGCACGTCGTCCCGAAGCCAACCATCCGATCCGCCCCTCCCCCGCGGGGGGCGGACTGAACCCGAGATCCACAGGCAGAGCCCCAGCCATGAAGCGCACTTTTCTCGTCCTCGCGGCCCTCGCCGGGCTGACCCTTCGCCCGGACGCGGCCGCCGCGCAGAGCGACATCCTCCTGCAGCTGCGGTCCGGCTCGCCCGCGGGCGACCGCTTTCGCGTGGACAGCGCCAGCGGCTTCGTGGCCAAGGGCGTGCTGGGCATTGGAATCATCCCCTTTTCGGGCGCGGGCGAGCGCCTGATGTGGCACCCGTACAAGGCGGCCTTCCGCGCCGGCTCCATCGGCAGCGCCGGCACGCAGTGGGACGACGCCAACGTGGGCTTCTACAGCTGGGCGGGCGGATACAACACCACGGCCGCGGGCCTGTCCTCGTTCGCCGTGGGATACCAGTCGTCGGCCGTGGGCAGCTACAGCAACGCCCTGGGCTACACCGCCAACGCGGACGGCACGGGCGCCGTCTCCATCGGCTACCGCACCACGGCCGACGCGGACTACTCCGTGGCCATCGGGCAGCGGGCCAGCACCAACGGGCACGCGGGCGCCATCGTGTTCGCCGACGGCTCCACGACGGACAGCCTGCAAGCCAGCGCCAACAACCAGTTCAACGTGCGCGCGGCGGGCGGCTACCGCCTGTTCAGCAACGCCACGATGACGACGGGCGTGGGCATCAACGCGGGCGGCAGCTCGTGGAACGTGCTCTCCGACCGCACCCGCAAGGAGAACTTCTCCGCGGTGAGCGGCGAGGACGTGCTGGCGCGCATCCGCTCGCTTCCCGTGACCACGTGGCAGTACACGGGCGAGGAGGACCGCACGGTGCGCCACATCGGTCCCATGGCGCAGGACTGGCACGCGGCGTTCGGCTTCAGCCGGGACGACCGCACCATCAACATGAGCGACTTCGACGGCGTGAACCTGGCCGCCATCCAGGCCCTGGAGGCCCGCACGACGGAGCAGGCGGAGCGCATCCGGGCGCTGGAGGCCGAGAACGCCCGCCTGCGCGAGGAGAACGCGCGCACGGACGAGCGGCTTCGCCGGCTGGAGGCCCTGCTTCCGCAGGCGCAGACTCCGTGAGGGCGGCGCGGACCGGGGCAAAAACGGCACGCGTTTTTGCCCCGGCCGCGGCGGCCACCCGGAGCGGCGCGAAGGAAACATTCTGGACCGGTACATGCAGGCGCCGTACATTCCGGGCGGAACAGGCCCGCCCTTTTTCCGCCCGTTCGGCTTTCCGCAGGACCCCGCTCTCCCACCGTTTCTTTCCCGGAGCACCCCACATGAAGCACATGGTCTGGAAGCTCGCCTTTGCCGGCGCCGCCACGCTCGCCCTGGCCGCCCCCGCATCCGCCCAGAGCGACATCCTGCTGCAGCTGCGGTCCGGCTCGCCGGCCGGCGACCGCTTTCGCGTGGACAGCGCGGGCGGCTTCGTGGCCCGGGGCAGCCTGGGCATCGGCATCATCCCGCAGTCGGGCAACGGCGAGCGGCTGATGTGGTACCCCTTCAAGGGCGCCTTCCGCGCCGGCGGCATCGGCAGCGGCGGCACCATGTGGGACGACGCCAACATCGGCTTCTACACCTGGGCCGGCGGCTTCAACACCACCGC
>NZ_DASURI010000555.1:0-13662 GCF_036280135.1 Longimicrobium sp. | reverse complement strand
GTGGAGCTGATCACGCCCATCGCCATGGAGAAGGAGCTGCGCTTCGCCATCCGCGAGGGCGGCCGCACCGTGGGCGCCGGCGTCGTCACCGAGATCCTGGACTGAGCCGGTTGGCGGGATGCGCGCGGGGACATCGGCACGATGTCCCCGCATGCCGCGCTTCCGCACCCCGAGCTGTAACGGAACCGTCAACCGACTCTAGGAAGATATGGCAGGCAAGATCCGCATTCGGCTGAAGGGGTTCGATCACGCGGTGATCGATCAGACCACGGCCGACATCGTCCGCACGGCGGAGAAGACCGGCGCCCGCATCAGCGGCCCGATCCCCCTCCCCACGCGGGTTCAGCGGTGGACCGTGCTGCGGTCCCCGCACGTGGACAAGAAGAGCCGCGAGCAGTTCGAGCTGAAGACGCACAAGCGCGTCATCGACATTCTCGATTCTCGCCCGCAGACCGTCGACGCGCTCACCAAGCTGGATCTCCCGGCTGGCGTGGACGTCGAGATCAAGGTGGACTGAGGAGGACGAGATGTCGGGAATCATCGGACGCAAGCTGGGGATGACCCAGATCTTCGACGAGTCCGGCGCCGTCGTGCCCGTGACCGTCATCGAGGCGGGGCCCTGCCCCGTCGTTCAGGTTCGCACCGAGGACAAGGACGGCTACGCGGCCGTCCAGCTGGGCTTTGGCGCGCAGAAGGACAGCCGCGCCAGCCGCGCCGAGAAGGGCCACGCCGCCAAGGCGGGCCTGGAGGCGGCGCCCCGGGTGCTCAAGGAGTTCCGCTTCGACGCGGCTCCGGCCGTCGGTGAGAACGTCACCGTGGACGGCTTCGAGCGGGGCGCGCGGGTCAAGGTCACGGGCGTGACCAAGGGCCGCGGCTTCCAGGGCGTCGTCAAGCGTCACGGGTTCGGCGGCGGCCGCGCGTCGCACGGCGCCACGCGCATTCACCGCGCGCCCGGCTCCATCGGCGCGGGCACCAACCCGTCGCGCGTCATCAAGGGCAAGCGCATGCCGGGCCACATGGGCGACGCGCAGCAGACCGTGCGCAACCTGCTGGTGGCCAAGGTCGATGCCGAGCGCAACCTGCTGTACGTGCGCGGCGCCGTCCCGGGGCCGGTAAACGGCGTCGTGTACGTCACCAAGCAGTAAGGGGAGCGCGAAGAAAATGGCTACGGCAAAGTACTTCAACGCCGCCGGCGAGCCCGGCGAGGCGTTCCAGCTCCCCGAGGAGCTGTTTGACGGTGTCGTCAACGACGCCGTCCTGCACCAGGTGATCAAGGCGTACCTGGCCAACCAGCGCCAGGGCAACGCCGACACCAAGACCCGCGCCGAGGTGTCGGGCGGCAAGCGCAAGGCCTGGAAGCAGAAGGGCACGGGCCGCGCGCGCCAGGGCAGCATCCGCGCGCCGCACTGGCGGGGCGGCGGCATCGTCTTTGGCCCGCACCCGCGCTCGTACCACCAGGACGTGCCGCGCAAGGTCAAGGCCCTGGCCCGTCGCTCGGCCTTCAACAGCAAGGCCAACGACGAGCAGATCGTGGTCGTGGAGCGCCTGGCGTTCGACGCGCCGCGCACCAAGGACGCGGTCGGCCTGCTGGGCAGGATGGGCGTGGCCGACGCCAAGCGCGTGCTCGTGCTCACCGACGGCAGCAAGGAGACGGTGTTCCGCTCCTTCCGCAACCTCCCCAACGTGGAGGTGCTCCCGTTCCGCCAGGCTTCGGCCTACGACGTCATGAAGGCGCGCCAGGTGGTGATCGAGGCTTCGGCCCTCACGGCCGCGCAGCCCGCCGAGGAGGTGGTGAATGCGTAACATCAGCCAGATCCTGGTTCGCCCGCTCGTGACCGAGAAGAGCCACGAGCAGCTGGACCGGCACGGCGCGTACACCTTCGTGGTGGCCAACGACGCCAACAAGATCGAGATCGCCCACGCGATCGAGAAGCAGTTCAACGTGAAGGTGAAGGACGTCCGCACCATGCGCTACGCCGGCAAGGAAAAGCGTATGGGCCGCTGGGTGGGCCGCAAGGCTTCGTGGAAGAAGGCCGTGGTCACCCTCGCCGAGGGCGATTCCATCGAGATCTTCGAGGGGGTGTAAGATGCCGACCAAGCAGTTCCGGCCCATGACGGCCGGCACCCGCTTCCGGTCCATCAGCGACTTTGCCGAGGTGACCCACAAGGGCCGCCCCGAGAAGACGCTGACCGAGGGTGCCAAGGAGCGGTCGGGTGGCCGCAACCACCACGGCCACGTGACCAGCCGCCGTCGCGGCGGCGGCCACAAGAAGCTGTACCGGGTCATCGACTTCAAGCGCAACAAGCCCGGCGTCGCCGGCAAGGTGGAGCGCGTGGAGTACGACCCCAACCGCACCGCCAACATCGCGCTGGTGGTGTACGAGGACGGCGAGCGCCGCTACATCCTGGCCCCCCGGGGCATCAAGGTGGGCGATCGCATCGAGCAGGGTCCGGGGGCGGACATCCGCCTGGGCAACGCCCTTCCCCTGGCCGAGATCCCGCTGGGCACCACGGTGCACAACGTGGAGCTGCGGGCGGGCAAGGGCGGCCAGATGGCCCGCTCGGCCGGCGCCGGCGTGCAGGTGGTGGCCAAGGAAGGCGAGCACGTGACGCTGCGCATGCCCAGCTCCGAGGTGCGCATGGTGCGCCGCGAGTGCATGGCCACCGTGGGCCAGGTGGGCAACGTGGACCACGAGAAGCAGAGCATCGGCAAGGCCGGCGCCAACCGCTGGCGGGGCAAGCGCCCCAAGGTGCGTGGCGTGGCCATGAACCCCGTCGACCACCCGATGGGCGGCGGTGAGGGCAAGACGTCCGGCGGCCGTCCGCCGGTGTCGCCCTGGGGCAAGGGCGAGGGCATCAAGACCCGCAAGTCGAAGAAGGCCTCGACCAAGCTCATCGTCCGCGGCCGCAAGCGCGGCCGGGCGACGAAGTAAAGAGTGCCAGGTGCCAAGTGCCGAGTGCCAAGCAGGATTTCTGCTCGGCACTTGGAACTTGGAACTACGCACTTCGCATTCACCCCCAGGCGCGTCCGCCACTGCGGGAACTTCCCGTACGCGGACTCCGCCCCCCGCACGGCGGCGGGGGGAAACGGGACTAAGAGCGAAGAAGGACATCCGAGATGCCGAGGAGTCTGAAGAAGGGGCCTTTCGTAGAGGAAAGCCTCCTCAAGAAGGTCCGGCAGATGAACGAGCGCAACGAGAAGCGGGTCGTGAAGACCTGGTCGCGCGCCTCGACCATCACGCCGGAGTTCATCGGCCACACGCTGGCCGTGCACAACGGAAACAAGTTCATCCCGGTGTACCTCACCGAGAACATGGTCGGGCACAAGCTCGGCGAGTTCGCCCCCACGCGCACCTTCAAGGGCCACGGTGGCAAGCTCGTCGACAAGCGCGCCAAGGCGCGCTAAGCGCGAGAAAGGAACCGATATCATGGAAGCTCGCGCCATTGCCCGCTCCGTGGGGATGAGCCCCCGCAAGATGCGGATGGTCGTGGACCTGATCCGCGGCCGCAGCGTGAACGAGGCCTACTCCATCCTCAAGTTCTCGAAGAAGGCGGCTACCACGCCCATCGAGAAGACCCTGCGCTCGGCCGTGGCCAACGCCACGCAGAAGGCCGAGAAGACGGGTTCGTTCGTGGACGTGGACGACCTCGTGGTCAAGCAGGCCTACGTTGACGAGGGCCGTACGCTCAAGCGGTTCAGCCCGCGCGCCATGGGGCGCGCCACGCCGATCCTCAAGCGCACCAGCCACGTCACCATCGTCGTCGACCGCGCCGACCACAAGGAGTAGACCGTGGGACAGAAGACGCATCCGAGAGGCTTTCGCCTGGGCATCGTGGCCCCCTGGAAGTCGCGCTGGTACGCCGAGCGCAACTTCCCGGAGCTGCTGGTCCAGGACGAGACCATCCGCAAGTACCTGAACCAGCGCCTGGGCCACGCCTCGATCGCCGAGATCGAGATCGAGCGCAAGCCCGGCAAGGTGATCGTCACCCTGCACACCGCCCGTCCGGGCGTGGTGATCGGCAAGGGCGGCAGCGAGGTCGACAAGCTCCGTGACGAGCTGTCGCGCCTGTCGTCCGGCAACGAGGTGGCGATCAACGTCGAGGAAGTGAAGCGCCCCGAGGTGAACGCGCAGCTCGTCGCCGACAGCATCGCGCACCAGCTCGTGCAGCGCGTGTCGTTCCGCCGCGCCATGAAGCGCGCCGTGCAGAACGCCATGCGCAGCGGCGCCGAGGGCATCAAGGTGCAGGTGGCCGGCCGCCTGAACGGCGCCGAGATCGCCCGCACGGAAGGCTACAAGGAGGGGCGGATTCCGCTCCAGACGCTGCGCGCCGACATCGACTACGCACAGTCCACGGCCCGTACCACCTACGGCACCATCGGCGTGAAGGTGTGGGTGTTCAAGGGCGAGGTCGTCGAGAACCGGCGCGGCCGGACCTACTCGACCGACGCGTAAGGAGACGGAACCATGCTCGCTCCCAAGAGAGTCAAGTACCGCAAGCAGATGAAGGGCCGCATGCGTGGCAAGGCCACGCGCGGCAACTACGTGGCGTTCGGCGACTTCGGCCTGCAGGCCCTGGAGCCCGGGTGGATCACCAACCGGACCATCGAGGCCGCCCGTATCGCCATGACGCGCCACATCAAGCGTGGCGGCAAGGTGTGGATCCGGATCTTCCCGGACAAGTCCATCACCAAGAAGCCCCTCGAGGTCCGCATGGGCAAGGGCAAGGGCAACCCCGAGGCGTGGGTGGCCGTCGTGAAGCCCGGCCGCATCATGTTCGAGCTGGAGGGCGTGGCGCCGGAAGTCGCCAAGCGCGCCATGGAGCTGGCCGCGGCCAAGCTCCCCGTGAAGACCAAGTTCGTCGTGCGCGAGAAGCACGAGGCCCCCGCCGCCGAGGGAGGTGAGGCATGAAGGCGATGAAGGGCAGCGACATCCGCGAGATGACGGACCAGGAGATCGCCGAGCGCATCGAGCAGCTCAACGAAGAGGGCTTTCGCCTGCGCTTTCGCTCGGCCACGCAGCAGCTGGAAAATCCCATCCTGCTGCGCAACATCCGCCGCGACATCGCGCGCCTCAAGACGGTGCAGCGCGAGCGTGAACTGAACGGGGGGACCCGCTGATGGCCGCCGAGAACAACCAGGCCGCGGAGGCGCAGGAGCGCGCCAGCCGCAAGACGCGCGTGGGCACCGTGGTGTCCGACAAGATGGACAAGACGGTGGTGGTGAAGGTGGAGCGCCGCTTCCCTCACCCCCTGTACGGCAAGCAGGTGACGCGCACCAAGAAGTACCACGCGCACGACGAGAACAACGAGTTCCACGTGGGCGACGTGGTGCGCATCACCGAGACGCGGCCCCTGAGCAAGCTGAAGCGCTGGCGCGTTTCGGAGCTCGTCGAGCGGGCCCGCTGAGGAACAGGAGAGCAGACTCATGCTGCAGCAGGAATCCATCGTTCGCATCGCGGACAACTCCGGCGCCAAGAAGGCGCTGGTCATCCGCGTGCTGGGCGGTTCCAAGCGGCGCTACGCCTCGGTGGGCGACCGGATCATCGTGGCGGTGAAGGACGCGCTGCCCGACGGAACCGTCAAGAAGGGCGACGTCGCCAAGGCGGTGGTGGTCCGCACCACCCGCAACGTGCGCCGCAAGGACGGCTCGTACATCAAGTTCGACGAGAACGCGGCCGTCATCATCAACGACGCCGGCGAGCCCCGCGCCACCCGCATCTTCGGGCCGGTGGCCCGTGAGCTGCGCGACAAGCGCTACATGAAGATCGTCTCGCTCGCCCCGGAGGTGATCTGATGAGCAAGATGAAGATCCGCCGCGGCGACCGGGTGATGGTCATCCGCGGCAACCACAAGGGTCAGGAGGGCACCGTCCTGCGGGTGGAGCCCGAGAAGAACCGCGTGGTGATCGAGGGGATCAACCGCCGCAAGCGCCACATGAAGCCCTCGCAGACCAACCCCGAGGGCGGGATCGTGGAGTTCGAGGCGCCGGTGCACGCCAGCAACGTCATGCTGATCGACCCCTCCACGGGCGAGCCCACCCGGGTGCGCGCGCAGGTGGGCGAGGACGGCACGCGGCAGCGCGTGGGCGTTCGCTCCGGCAAGGTCATCCCCCGGCACTGAGCCGGGTTACGAGTCCCTGATACCCCGTGCCCGGTTCCCAGAACCGGGCATGGGGTGTTAGATTGTTTTCTTTTTCACGCGTGACCGCCCCCCGGGTCCGTCCGGACGCCGCGGGGATACGGAACGGAGAGACCAACGATGGCCAACGAGAACGGCGCCAAGCCGCGCCTGCAGACGTACTACGAAGAGACGGTCCGCGCCAAGCTGCAGCAGGAGTTCGGCTTCAGCAGCTCCATGCAGGTTCCCCGCCTGGAAAAGGTGGTGATCAACGTGGGGCTGGGACAGGCCAGCAAGAACCCCAAGCTGCTGGACGGCGTGGTGAGCGAGCTGGGGCAGATCACGGGTCAGAAGGCCGTGGTGACCCGCGCCAAGAAGGCCATCAGCAACTTCGGCCTGCGCGAGAACCAGCCCGTGGGCGCGTCGGTGACGCTGCGCCGCGACCGCATGTGGGAGTTTCTGGACCGGCTGATCAACGTGGCGCTGCCGCGCGTGCGCGACTTTCGCGGCGTGAACACCCGCTCGTTCGACGGGCGCGGCAACTACACGCTGGGCGTGAAGGAGCAGCTGATCTTCCCGGAGATCGACTACGACAAGGTGGAGCAGATCCACGGCATGGACATCACCATCGTGTCGAGCACCAACCAGGACGACCAGGCGCTGTCGCTGCTGCGCGAGCTGGGGATGCCGTTCCGCGGCGAGTCCCCCGTGCGCGCGCTGGCCGGCGCCGAGCAGGAAGCGGCGTAAGGAACTGAAAGTCCCTAGTGCCCAAGTGCCAGGTGCCCAGAATCGGGACTGGCTGGGCACCGGCACCAGGCACTTGGCCTAGGTACTTTGACCGGTCCAGACGCGGACCACGACCCTTCAGGTAGAGCGACATGGCACGCAAGGCCCTGATCGAAAAGACCAAGCGCAAGCCCAAGTTCGGCGTGCGCGCCTACACCCGGTGCAACCGCTGCGGCCGTCCGCGCGCGGTGCTCCGCAAGTTCGGCCTGTGCCGGGTTTGCTTCCGGGAGCAGGCGCTGCGCGGCGAGATCCCGGGCGTGCGCAAGGCCAGCTGGTAGTACCCAGGGCCAAGTACCCAGTTGACAAGTGCCAGGTAACCACCTGGCACCTGGAACTCGGCACTTGGAACCTGTTCTTTGACAACCCCTTTCCCTCAAGTCCGGCAGACCGTCCGGATACTGAAGGAGCAACGAGCATGATGACGGATCCCATCGCCGACATGCTCACCCGCATCCGCAACGCGCAGGGCGCGCGTCAGCGGCGGGTGGACATGCCGGTGTCGAACCTGAAGAAGGAGATCGCCCGCCTTCTGAAGGACAACTACTACATCCATGACTTCAAGGTGCTGGACGACGGCCGCTTCGGCGTGCTGCGCCTGTACCTGAAGTACTACCAGGACAAGCCCGTCATCCGCGAGCTTCGCCGGGTGAGCAAGCCGGGCCTGCGCAAATACGTGGGCGTGGAGGAGATTCCCCGCGTGCGCAACGGCCTGGGCATGGCCCTGCTGAGCACGTCGCGCGGCGTGATGACGGACCGCGAGGCGCGCAGCGCCAAGGTGGGCGGCGAAGTCATCGCCTACGTCTGGTAACCGGAGGAGACGAGAGATGTCGCGAATCGGAAGAAGGCCGATCTCCGTCCCCGCCGGCGTGGACGTGCAGGTGGACGGCCAGACGGTGCGGGTGAAGGGTCCCAAGGGCGAGCTCATGCGCACGCTGCACCCCGACGTGATCATTCGCCGCGAGGACGGCGAGATCCGGGTGGAGCGCGCCACGGACGAGCCGCGCCACCGGGCGCTGCACGGCCTGAGCCGCACGCTGGTGGCCAACATGGTCGAGGGCGTGACCACGGGCTTCACCAAGATCCTGGAGATCGTGGGCGTGGGCTACCGCGCCGAGACCAAGCCGTTCGGTCTCACGCTGCAGCTGGGGTACAGCCACCCCATCGAGTACAAGGCGCCGGAGGGGATCACCCTGCGCGCCGTGTCGCCCACCGTGGTCGAGGTGGCCGGCACCAACAAGGAGGTCGTGGGTCAGGTCGCGGCCGAGATCCGCAGCCTCCGCCCGCCCGAGCCGTACAAGGGCAAGGGCGTGAAGTACCAGGGCGAGGTGATCCGCCGCAAGGCGGGCAAGGCGGGCGGCAAGTAAGCCGCCCCCTCCCCAACGGCTGATCATCGCATAGTCAACTCGAGGATACGATGGCTACTTCAAGACGGGTCAAGACGCGCGAGCAGCGCCGCGAGCGCCGCCACCGCCGCGTCCGCGCCAAGGTGCACGGCACCTCCGAGCGTCCGCGTCTGGTCGTCCACCGCTCCATCAACCACGTGGAGGGTCAGGTGGTGGACGACGTGTCGGGCCGCACGCTGGTGGGCCTGAGCACGCTGGACGCCGGGCTGCGCGAAAAGCGCGGCGAGATGAACAAGACCGAGGCCAGCCGTGCCGCCGGCAAGGCGCTGGCCGAGAAGGCCCGCGAGCTGGGCGTCACCAAGGTGGTGTTCGACCGCGGCGGCTACGTGTACCACGGCCGGGTCAAGGCCTTCGCCGAGGGCGCCCGCGAGGGCGGCCTGGACTTCTAAGGAGATCGACGAATGGCTGAGAACAGAGGCGGTGGAGCCGGCGGCGGCCGCGGGCGCGGCGGCGGCTTTGGCGGCCAGGGCCGCGGCGGCCCCGGTGGACGCGGCGGCTTTGGCGGCGGCCAGGGTGGCCGCGGCGGTCAGGGCGGCGAGCGCGGCGGCGATGACCGCGGCGGGCGCGGCGGCCGGGGCGGCGAGCGCCGCGACGGGCGCGGCGGCGGCGGCCAGGGCGGCCGCGAGAGCGACCTGAAGGAAAACGTGGTGCACATCAACCGCGTGGCCAAGGTGGTGAAGGGCGGCCGGCGGTTCAGCTTTACCGCGCTCGTCGCCGTGGGCGACCAGGCGGGGAAGGTGGGCATCGGCACCGGCAAGGCCAACGAGGTGTCCGAGGCCGTGCGCAAGGCCATCGACTCGGCGCGCCGCGCCATGGTCAAGGTCCCGGTCCGCGACGGCACGGTGCCCCACGACATCGTGGGCGAGCACGGTGCCGGCCGCGTGCTGCTGCGTCCCGCGGCGCCCGGCACGGGCGTGATCGCGGGCGGCCCGGTGCGCGCGGTGCTGGAGTGCGTGGGCATCCACGACATCCTCACCAAGTCGCTGGGCAGCAACAACCCGTTCAACATGGTGCACGCCACCATCGACGCGCTCACGAACCTCACCACGCGCGAGCAGCTGGCCCGCGAGCGCGGGGTGCCGGTGGAGGCGCTGGGAGGTGCCCATGCCTAAGCTCCGCATCACGCAGACCAAGAGCTACAGCGGCGCGCCCGAGAAGCACCGCCGTACGCTGCAGGCGCTGGGGCTCAAGCACCAGCGTTCCGTGGAGCTGGAGGACAACCCGGCCATCCGGGGGATGATCTTTCAGGTCCGCCACATGGTGAAGGTGGAAGAGACCGAAGGGCAGGAGACCAATGGCTGACCTGAGCAACCTGCGCCGCCCCGAGGGGTCGCACCGCGACACCAAGCGCCTGGGCCGCGGCACCGGCAGCGGCACGGGCAAGACGGCGGGCAAGGGCCACAAGGGCTCCAAGGCGCGCGCGGGCCACCACGGCCCCGGCGGCGGCAAGCCCACGTATGAGGGCGGCCAGATGCCGCTGCACCGCCGGCTCCCCAAGCGGGGCTTTACCCCGCTGGACCGGACGGAGTACCAGGTGGTGAACCTGTACCAGCTGGAGCAGCTGGAAGGCGAGGGCCCCATCACCCCCGAGACGCTCAAGGCGAGCGGCCTCATCGGGCACGCGGGGCGTCCCGTGAAGGTGCTGGGCACCGGTGACATCACCCGCAAGGTGGACGTCTCGGCCCACAAGTTCAGCCAGTCGGCGCGCGACAAGATCGCGGCCGCGGGCGGTACCGTCCAGGAGATCGGCGGCTGACGATGGCGAATCCCGTAGCGACTCTGTGGCGGATCCCGGAGCTGAAGTCCAAGATCCTCTTCACGCTCCTGTGCCTGCTGATCTACCGCATCGGCGCGCACGTCACGGCGCCGTGGATCGACGTGCCGGCGCTCCGCGAATACGCGGGGACGCTGCAGGGCACCGCCTTCGGGATCTACGACATGTTCGTGGGCGGCGGGTTGTCCAGGGCAACCATCTTTGCCCTGGGCATCATGCCCTATATCTCCGCCAGCATCATGTTCCAGCTGCTGGCGGCGGTGGTGCCGTCCGTGGAGAAGATGCAGAAGGAGGGCGAGGAGGGCCGCAAGAAGCTCACGCAGTGGACCCGCTACGCCACGGTGGTGCTGTCGGTGTTCCAGGCGTACGGCTTTGCCCTGTTCATCGAGACTCAGGTGCCGGGGGCGGTGCAGAACCCGGGGCTGGCGTTCCGGCTGATGATGATCCTGACGCTCGTGACGGGCGCCGTGTTCATCATGTGGCTGGGTGAGCAGATCACGGAGCGGGGCATCGGCAACGGGATGAGCCTGCTCATCTTCTTCGGCATCATCGAGGGGCTTCCCGCCGCGCTGTACGAGACGGGGAACCTGGTGCGGCTGGGGCAGGTGAACCCCATGGCGCTGGTGCTGCTGGCCGTGGTGCTGGCGGCGGTGATCGCGGGGACCGTGGCGGTGACCATGGCCGCCCGCAAGATCCCCGTGCAGATCCCGCAGAAGGTGATGGGGCGGGGCCGCATCCGTCAGGGGCAAAAGAGCTTCATCCCCCTGCGCATCAACATGGCGGGCGTCATGCCCATCATCTTTGCGCAGTCCATCATGATCGTGCCGGCGACGCTGGGGCAGTTCAGCGACGCGGGGTGGCTCAAGGCCATCGCGGACACCTTCCAGGTGAACACGTGGCCGTACTACCTGACGTTCACGGTCCTGATCGTGTTCTTCACGTACTTCTACACGGCGATCATCTACAACCCCGTGGACATCGCCGAGAACCTGAAGAAGCAGGGCGCGTTCGTGCCGGGCGTGAAGCCGGGCGCGCGCACGGCCGAGTACATCGACCGGGTGATGACGCGCATCTCGCTTCCCGGCGCGCTGTTCCTGGCCGGCATTGCCCTGATCCCCTCGGCGCTGCTGGGGTGGGCGGGCGTGGGCGGCCTGAGCCGGGTGCTTGGCGGCACGGGCCTGCTCATCTCGGTGGGCGTGGCCCTGGACACGGTGCAGCAGATGCAGCAGCACCTGCTCCTTCGCCGCTACGACGGGTTCATGAAGAAGGGCCGGGTGAAGTTCCGCGGGCGTCAGCAGCGGTACATCTGACGGCGGGAGGTCCAAGTGCCGAGTGCCTAGTGCCAAGTACGAGCGATCGTACTCGGCACCAGGCACTTGGAACTTGGCACTTGGCACTTCTTTTTTCTTGCGCACGAAACATCGTTCTGGCCTTGTGAGTCCGACCCGTACCGGAATCGACTGAATGGATCTCGTTCTCCTTGGCGCCCCGGGTGCCGGCAAGGGTACCCAGGGCGCCCTGCTCGCCGACGCGCTGGGCGTTCCCAAGATCGCCACGGGCGACATGCTGCGCGACGCGGTGCGGCAGGGCACGGAGCTGGGGCTCAAGGCCAAGGCCATCATGGACGCGGGACACCTGGTCTCGGACGACATCGTTCTGGGGCTGGTGCGCGAGCGGCTGGCCGGCGACGGCGCCAACGGCGCCATCTTCGACGGGTATCCCCGCAACGTGGCGCAGGCGCAGTCACTGGACGGCCTGCTGGGCGAGCTGGGCCGGCGGATTGGCGCCGTGGTCTACATCGACGTGGACGACGACGCCATCGTGCAGCGCATGAGCGGGCGGACGACGGACCCGGTAACGGGCGTGGTCTACCACCACACGCACAACCCGCCGCCGTCGGACATCGCCGCGCGCTGCGTGCAGCGCGACGACGACCGCGAGGAGACGGTGCGGCACCGGCTGGAGGTGTACCGGCAGAGCACGGCGCCCCTGGTGGACCATTACCGCCAGGCGGGCGTGGCGGTGCACACGGTGGACGGCACCCGTGCCATCCCCGAGGTGCAGGCGGAGATCCTGGGGCTGCTGGGCCGGTGATCCACCTGAAGTCTGCCGCGGAGATCGACACGATCGGCCGCGCGGGGGCCATCCTGGCGGCGCTGTACCGCGAGATCCCCGCGCAGGTGCGGCCCGGCGTGAGCACGGCCGACCTGGACCGCTGGGCCGAGGCGTTCATCCGCTCGCACCATGGGGCCGAGCCGGCGTTCAAGGGGCTGTACGGCTTTCCCGCGACGCTGTGCACGAGCGTGAACCACGAGGTGGTGCACGGCATTCCGTCCGCGCGGCGGGTGCTCAAGGAGGGGGACGTGATCAGCGTGGACTGCGGGGTGAAGCTGGAAGGCTTTTACGCCGACGCCGCGGTGACCATCCCGATCGCGCCGATCGCGCCGGACGTGGAGAAGCTGCTGGAGCGCACGCAGGTGGCGCTGCAGCGGGGAATCGAGCAGGCGCGCCCGGGCAACCGCCTGGGCGACGTGGGCGCCGCCATCCAGGAGGTGGCGGACGCGGAGAAGTACGGCGTGGTGCGCGAGCTGGTGGGCCACGGCGTGGGCCGCCAGCCGCACGAGGAGCCGCAGGTGCCCAACTTCGGCACGCGGGGCAAGGGCCTCAAGCTGCTGGAGGGGATGGTGCTGGCCATAGAGCCCATGTTCAACCTGGGCTCGGCCGGCGTGCGGACGCTGCCGGACCGCTGGACGGTGGTGACGGCGGACCGCCGGGTAAGCGCGCACTTCGAGCACACGGTGGCGGTGACGGCGGACGGGCCGCGGATCCTGACGATCTAGGCGATTCGGTTTCCGTCGCGCCGGCGAAGTTCGGGAGAGAAGGTACTGCGGGTTACAGGGGACAGGTGACAGGGTACGGCCCGCAACGGCGATGTCGTTGGTGCTGTCCCCTGTACCCTATCACCTGTCCCCCGCAGTTGCAGTTGCAGTCCAGGCAGAACGGCTGACGACGCGGATGGGGCGGAGCCTCGCGGGCGGAGCCGAACGGCAGCGGGGACCCCGGGTTCCCGCGCGAATGCACTCTCGCGGTTTCCGCAAGCCCCAGGGGTTGCGGAATCGCTGAGGTTTGTTTACTTTTCCAGGCTCCGTTCATTCAGGGAACAGCGAGGCGAACATGAAGGTCCGCGCGAGCGTGAAGCCGATCTGCGAGCACTGCAAGGTGGTCAAGCGTCGGGGCGTCATTCGCATCATCTGCAAGAAGAACCCGCGCCACAAGCAGCGCCAGGGCTAACCGCAGACGGCAACAGGAGAACAGCAGGATGGCTCGTATCGCCGGTGTCGACCTGCCGCGTGAAAAGCGCGTGGAGATCGGCCTTACCTACATCTTCGGGATCGGCCGCGCGACGTCGCGCAAGCTTCTGGCTGAGGCTGGCATCGACCCGAACACGCGCGTGCACGCCCTCAACGACGAGGACGTCAACAAGCTGCGCCGCATCATCGACGGGAGCATTCGCGTCGAGGGCGTGCTGCGGTCTGAGATCGCGCGCAACATCAAGCGCCTGATGGACATCGGCTCGTACCG
>NZ_DASURI010000554.1:0-13699 GCF_036280135.1 Longimicrobium sp. | reverse complement strand
CAGGCGCGCGACCTCGTCCGCGCTGAGCTGAAGGCGCGGCGCCGCCAGCAGCTCGGCCAGCTGCTCCACGCGCGTGGCGCTGGCCAGCGGCGCCGTCACCGTGGGCTTGGCGAGCAGCCACGCCAGCGCCACCGTCGCCGGCGCGGCATCACGCTCCTTCGCGATGGCCAGGAGCGCGTCCACCACGCGCAGCCCGTCCTCGTTCAGGTACTCCTTTACCTTGCCGCCGCGCGCGGCGCCCTCCAGGTCCGCCGGCGTGCGGTACTTGCCGCTCAGGAATCCACTGGCCAGGCCGTAGTAGGGAAAGACGAGCAGGCCGTGCTCCCTGGCCAGGGGTTCGTAGCGCTGCTCGTAACCGCGCCGGCCCACCAGGTTGTACTCGGGCTGCAGCGCCACGGGCATGGCCAGGCCGTTCTCGCGCGCGGTGCGCATCCACGCCGTCACGCGCTCCGGCGACAGGTTGGAGATGCCCACCGCGCGCACCTTTCCCTCGCGCACCAGGCGGTCAAAGGCGCCGGCGATCTCCTCGATGGGGCGCCCCTCCTCGTCAAAGTGGGCGTAGTACAGGTCGATGTAGTCCGTCTGCAGGCGCCGCAGCGACGCATCGGCCGCGCGGGCGATGGTGTCGGCGGAGAGGCCCTTGAGCTCCGGGTGGGCGCCCACCTTGGTCGCGATCTGCACCGCGTGGCGGTTGCCGCGGCGGCGCATCCATTCGCCCAGGATGGTCTCGGACTCGCCGCCCCGGTTGCCGGGCTTCCAGTGCGAGTACGCGTCCGCCGTGTCGACGTGGTTGCCGCCGCCCTCCACGAAGGCGTCCAGCACGGCCTCGGACGCCGCCGCGTCCGTCGTGTTTCCAAAGGTGTTGCCCCCAAGCCCCAGCGGGAAGATCTCCAGCGGGGAATCGCCGATGCGAGCCATGACTCTGTGTGGTTCGGAGTGGACGTGTCTCCGCGCTCGCCCGGCACGTGCCGCGCCACGAGCGCGACACCCGCTCCTGGACCCGCATTCAGCGCAGATCCGCAGCCAGGATCGTGATGCTGATCCCAAGCAGCGCCATCCCGAGGACGAAGCGCCGGCCGTGCTGAAACGGCTCCCTCGATCGCCATCCGGCGTGCACGGCCGCCAGGAGCACCACCGCCGCGATTGCCATGACGGCGCCGGCGAGTGCGCGCAGCAGTTCCACCGGGTGATGCGTCACGGCGCCGGCGATCACCCACGCCGCGAATGCGAGCACGAGGCAAAACATCAATCCCGCGACGGCGAGGTTGAACTGGCGCGCGGTCCTGAACTCCTCCACCGGAGGCATCCGGAGATCATTCACGGTGCATCAGCTCCTGGTCAGGGTGTGGGGAGAAGCAAACCGGGCGAGCACACGGCCACTGCGCCGATTACCGCGATGACGGATGCACCGGCACCGAGCGCGTAGCCCTGCACGGCATCATCATAAGCGTCCTTGGCTACCTCAAGGCGGTGCTCGTACAGTAGTTCCATCTCCACGGAAGGGTTGTTCGCCATCACCGCATCATACATACGCCGAGCGCTGTGATAACCGTTGCGTGCGTCGTACAGACTATGCGCAAGCGGCTCCATCATCGAGGTCGAGCCCATGAGTACAAAGAGTGAAGCCACGCACGCGGCGAACGCCCCGGGACCTTCATACTGATCGGGGCTCGGCGACGGGAATCCATTGTCACTTCCTTCGCCTCCACCGCCATCGCCACCTCCTCCACCGGGGCAGGAAGAGAGTGCCAATCCACCACCGTAGCCGAACCCCACATCGAACATGCAATCCTGTCCGCCACCTCCGCCACTCTCCTGGCACCAGTTGAGGTCGGTCCATGGATCACATTGAGGAACGGTGACTGTGATCGGCGGAAGTACATAGTCGTTGCTCGGGGTTGCCCCCCCAAGCACACCCGTTGGAGCGTAGTCCGCCCTTCCAGGCTCGGGCATCGTCGAGTCGGCGCAACCCGCGGTAAAAAAGAGCGCGAACAGGATTGCCATGATCACGCCGAAGTTCCCGCGTCCTCGCATCATTGTGTCCTGCCTGGTTGTAAGTAGTTTTTTCGGAATTAACTACACGAAACTGCCGCGATTCACCCCGGCTCTCCTCCTGCCGCACAAGGTGTTCGAAACGATGCTCCCTCCGAACTTAGCAGCGCATAAGGTGCGGCGCCATATGCGGAGGTTCGGCGGAGCCGAGGATCTGGTCATCCATGGGTGTATCCGGCACGGCCATCTCGACCTCCATCCCCGAAACCGCCGCCGGATCACGCGCGGGCAGCCCACCCCCGCGCGCGGGCGGCGATGCGACCCGCTGCGTCCCGCACGTAGCGCGCATCGGCAAAGAGCCGCGAGAGCACCAGCGCGCCCTCCATCTCCGCGACCATCCGCTCCGCCTCCGCCGCGGCGTCCACGTCCGCAGGGAGCTCGCCCGCCGCCATCCCCTCCTCCATGATCCGCCGCGCGAAGCCGATCACGTCGCGCATCCCCTGCCGCGCCCGCTCGCGCAACGCGTCGTACGGAGGGCCCTCGCCGTCGTCGCACTCCACCGTGGTGTTCATCAGCGGGCAGCCGCCGGGGACGGCCGGGTCGTCCGCCGTGGTGGCCATGGCGGCGGCGAACGCGGACAGCCGCGCCACGGCGCCCTCCGCCCGCTCCACGTGCGCGCGCACCCGGTCGCCGTACAACCGCAGCGCGTGCTCCAGCGCGGCCATCGCCAGTTCGTCCTTGCCGGCGAAATGGCGGTAGATGCCGCCCCGCTCCAGCCCCACGGCCTGCACCAGGTCCGCGATGCTCGTCCCCGCGTAGCCGCGCCGGTTGAACAGCGGCGCCGCGTCCGCGATCACCCGCTCGCGCGTCCGCCGTCCCTTGGTCGCCTCCCGATCCTCCATCCGCGTCTCCTCCGCTGCGCCCCGGCCGGATTTCCCCGACCGGTTGACATTCACGATCCGTTCTCCAAGTTTTGAGAACGATCGTTCTCTTTTGCGAAAGATGACGATGGATGCCGCGCGGAGCAAGGCGCCGCGCGCGGCCGGACCAGGCAAGGGAGAGGCGGATGACCAGCAGTGGCGCGGGCGAGCGCGTGGTGGTGACGGGGCTGGGCGCGGTGTCGCCGGTGGGGATCGGCGTGCAGGCGGCATGGCGGGGGCTGGTGGAAGGCGTGAGCGGCGCGGCGCCCATCGCCTCGTTCGATGCGTCCGGCTTCAGCACGACGTTCGCGTGCGAGGTGAAGGGCTTTTCCGCGCTGGACCACATGGACCGCAAGCTGGCCGGCCGCACGGACCTGTTCACGCACTACGCCGTGGCCGCCGCGGGCGAGGCCATCCGCGACGCGGACCTGCGCCCGGAGGCGATGACGCCCGGGGAGCGCGAGCGCGTGGGCGTGATCTTCGGCTCCGGGCAGGGCGGGCTCAAGACGTTCCAGGAGCAGACGCGCGCGTACCTGGAGGGCGGCCCGCGCCGCCTGTCGCCCTTCTTCGTGCCGATGATGATCGTGGACATGGCGCCGGGCGTGATCTCCATGATCCACGGCTTTCGCGGGCCCAACCACTCCGTCGTCTCCGCCTGCGCCACGGGCAACCACAACCTCGCGGATGCCATGGTGGCCATCCAGCGCGGCGAGGCCGACGTGGTGATCGCCGGCGGAAGCGAGGCGTCCGTGTGCGAGCTGGGGCTGGGCGGGTTCGCGGCCATGCGCGCCCTCTCCACCCGCAACGACGCGCCGGAGACAGCCAGCCGCCCCTTCGACGCGGGCCGCGACGGCTTCGTGATGGGCGAGGGCGCCGGCGCGCTCGTGCTGGAGTCGCGGTCGCACGCGGAACGCCGGGGCGCGCGCATTCACGCGGAGCTGCTGGCCGTGGGCGCCGCGGCGGACGCGTACCACATGACGGCGCCGCACCCCGAGGGCGCCGGGGCCATCCTGGCCATGGAACGCGCCCTGGCCCAGGCGGGGATCCCGCGCGAGGCGGTGGACACCATCAACATGCACGGTACGTCCACGCCGCTGGGCGATTCCAGCGAGAGCGCGGCCATCCGCCGCGTGTTCGGCGCGCACGCGGACCGCATCACCCCCACCTCCACCAAGAGCATGACGGGGCACATGCTGGGCGCGGCGGGGGCCATGGAGGCCGTGGCGAGCGTGCTTTCCCTGGTGCACCAGGTGGTGCCGCCCACCATCAACTTCCAGGATGCCGATCCCGCCTGCGACCTGCCGTACGCGCTGAACCGCGCCGTGGAGCGGCCCGTGGAGGTGGCGCTGAGCAACGCGTTCGGCTTCGGCGGCCACAACACCACCGCCGTCTTTCGCGCCTGGCGCTGAGCGCTGGCGTCGGATGGCTCTACGGCAAGATGGCACACGGGGCCTTCGGCCAACGGAGTCAACGGTTTTCTCTTCCCATCAGTTACCGTTAACTCCGTTGGCCGAAGGCCCCGTGTAAGAATGCTGTTGATCCGGAATTCTTTCTCCGGATTCGGCATCGAAGCGTCATCCTGAGGAGCCGCCGCGCGGTCCCTGACGGCGCCCCGGGTCATGGCGGCGACGAAGGATCTTGCCTGCGAAGCTCTGCGATTGCCCTCGTGCACGAAAGCGGGCTCCGAGTTTCGCACATAAGATCCTTCGGTCGCGCCAACGTCCTGCGCGCGCTCACGTTATGCGCGGCGCTCCCTCAGGATGACGCTGGCTGGGCTTCATCGGAAGGCAGATTTGGCAACGCCCCTCTCAGGATGACGCTGGCTGCGTTCCATCGGAAGGCAGGTTTTTCCGCCCGCAACGGACGAACGGCCCTGCATCACGCGTGGATGCAGGGCCGTTCATCCGATGCCGGTCCGGAAAACGGATCGACTACACGGGGAGCGCGTCGAGGATGGCCCGCAGGTGCCCGGCCAGGACGGCGGCGTTCTCCCCGCGGATCATGGACGTGTGGTCCCCCGGCACGGTGTGCGTCAGCAGCGGGCCCGACGCGTACGCCTCCCACCCGGGCCCGTTCGCCGGGAGCGCGGCGAACGCGGCATCCGCCACCCGGTCACCGGGGACGAACAGGGCGATGCGCGAGCCGGACGGCGCCGGCGTGTAGGCCAGGGCGCTGCGCATCCGCACTTCCATCCCGCGCAGGAACGCGCCCAACCAGCCGGCGTCCGTGTCCGGCGGGACCACGCCCTCCGCCTGCAGCAGCCCCAGCACGTGCCCGATACGCGCATCCGGGTCCAGCCGCCGCAGTTCCTCCTCCGTGACGGCGACCTCCCGGCCCGCGCGCTGGGCCTCGGCGCGGGCCATCCCCGCCAGGCGCGCGCAGGGGTCGTCGTCCGCCGGCCGCCGCTCGCCGGGACCGCGCGTGTCGATCATCGTCACCAGCGGCACCGCCTCGCCCTGGGCCGCGAGCTGCCGCGCCATCTCGAACGCCACGAATCCCCCGAACGACCATCCGCCCAGCAGGTACGGCCCCCGCGGACGCACGCGGCGGATGGCCTCCACGTACCGCGCGGCCATCTCCTCGATGCTGGCCTCCGTCTCCCCCAGCCGCGTCAGGTCGCCCGCCTGCAGGCCGTAGAATGGCTGGTCCGGGCCCAGGGCGCGGGCCAGGTCGGCGTAGCACAGCACCTCGCCGCCCACGGGGTGGACGAAGAAGAGGGGGACGCGGCCGCCGTCCGGCTGGATGGCCACCAGGGGCGACCAGGCCCGCGACCCCGCGCCGCCGTCCACGCGCTCCGCCAGCCCGCGCACGGTGGGATGCTCGAAGAGGGCCGCCAGGGGCAGCTCCACCCCCAGCCGCCGGCGCACCTGCGTCATCATCCGCACGGCCAGCATGGAGTGGCCGCCCAGGCGAAAGAACGAGTCGTCCACGCCGATGGGCCGCGCCTCCAGCAGCGACTCCCACACCTCCACCAGCACCCGCTCCGTCGCGGTCGTCGGCGGCGCGTACGCGGTGCCCTCCGCGCGTCCGCCGGCGGCCGGCGCGGGAAGGGTGCCGCGATCCACCTTGCCGTTGGGCAGACGCGGCAGGGCCTCCATCCGCACGAACACGCCGGGCACCATGTGCGCGGGCAGCGTCCGCTCCAGGGCCGCCCGCAGCGCGTCGTCCGCGGGCACCTCGCCGGTCACCCACGCCACGAGCCGCGCCTCGCCCCCCGCCGGGGCGTGCGGCGCCGCGACGGCCTCGCGCACGCCGGGGACGGCGCGCAGGGCGGCCTCGACCTCGCCGGCCTCCACGCGGACGCCGTTCACCTTGAACTGCTGGTCCACGCGGCCCAGGAACTCCAGGGGCCCGCCCTCCCGGCGCCGCACCCGGTCGCCCACGCGGTACAGGCGCGCCCCCGGCGGGCCGAACGGGTCGGGGAGAAAGCGCTCCGCCGTGAGCCCCGGGCGCCCGTGGTACCCCCGCCCCACGCCGATCCCGCCGATGTACGCCTCGCCCGCCACGCCGGCGGGCGCGGGCTGCATCCGCCCGTCCAGCACGTGCACGCGGGTGTTGGCGATGGGCAGCCCCACGGGCGCGATCCCCTCCCCGTCCCCTTCCGTGGCCACGTGCACGGTGGACGACATCGTGCACTCCGTGGCGCCCCACAGGTTGCCCACCCGCAGCCCCGGCCCGAACAGGCGGCGGGCCCGGCGGCAGTCCGCCGTCGCCAGGGGCTCGCCGCTGCACAGCAGCAGCCGCAGCGAGTCGCCGGGCACCCCGTCCTCCGCCGCGTCCAGCAGGGGGCGCAGCACGGAGGGGACGATGGCCAGCACGGCCGTCACGCCGTCCTCCCGGATGCGGCGCAGGAGGACGGCGGGGTCCGCCGCCTCGTTCGCGCGCAGGATGACCACGCGGGCGCCGGCCGTGAGCGGGCCCAGCAGGTCGCGGATGGACGCGTCGAAGGAGAGCGTGGTGCGCTGCAGCACCACGTCGTCCGGGCCCAGGGACCCGTCCCGCGCCAGGGCGGCCAGGTAGCTCACGGCGCCGCGGTGCGGCACCATGGCGCCCTTGGGCCGGCCCGTGGAGCCGGAGGTGTAGGTGACCCAGGCCAGCTGGTCCGGGTGCACGGAGATGGGCAGGGGCGCGTCGCTCTCCGCCGCGATGGCCCCGGCGTCCGCGTCCACCCGCACGGGCCGCGCGCGGGGGGCGCCCGCCGCCGCGCGCAGGGCCTCCGTCGTCAGCAGGAGCGCGGCGTCGGCGTCGTCCGCCTGGTAGGCCAGGCGCGCGGGCGGGTGCGTGGGGTCCAGGGGCACCATCGTCCCCCCCGCCTTGAACACGGCGAGGACGGCCACGACGAGGTCGAACGAGCGGTCCAGGCACACGGCCACGCGCGTCTCCGCCCGCACCCCCTGCCCCCGCAGGTGCCGCGCGAGGCGGTTGGCGGCGCGGTCCAGGGCGCCGTACGTCATCGTCTCCCCGTCCAGCACCAGCGCCACGGCGTCGGGCGTGCGCAGGGCCTGCGCCTCGAACAGCTCGTGCACGCCGCAGGGCGACACGGGCAGCGCCGGCCTGGCGTCCCGCGCCAGCAGCCGCTCGCGCTCTCCCTCCGCCAGCAGCGGCACGGCCGAGACGGACAGGTCCGGGTCCGCCGCCACGGCCTCCAGCACGCGGCCGTAGTGCGTCAGCAGGCGCTCCATCGTCGCCCGGTCCCACAGCGCGCGGCGAAAGGAAAGGACGCCGTGGAGCGCCTCCCCCGCCTCTTCCATGGTCAGCGACAGGTCGAACTTGACGGCGCCCGACGCGCCCCCGTGCAGCCCTTCCACGGCCAGCCCGCCCAGCGAGGGCTCGCCCACGGTGGCGTTCTGCAGCATGAACATGGCCTGGAAGACGGGGGTGTGGGTGCGCGCGCGCTCCACCCCCAGCTCCTCCACCAGCCGCTCGAACGGCAGGTCCTGGTGCTGAAAGGCGCCCAGGGTGGCCTCGCGCACCCGCCGCAGCAGGGCGCGGAACCCCGGGTCGCCGGACAGGTCCCCCCGCAGGGCCAGCGTGTTGACGAAGAAGCCGATGAGCCCCTCCACCTCCACCCGCGTGCGCCCGGCGATGGGGGTGCCCACCACCACGTCGTCCTGGCCGCTGTAGCGCGCCAGCAGCAGCTGCCACGCCGCCAGCAGGGTCATGAAGAGCGTGACCCGCTCCGTGCGGGACAGCTCCCGGAGGGCCGCCGCCGTCCGCGTTCCCACGTGGATGCCCACGCGGTCCCCGTCGTCGTCCGGGTCGGGAAGGCGGGGGCGGTCCGTGGGCACCTCCAGCAGCGCCGGGGCGCCCGCCAGCCGGGTGCGCCACCAGCCGGCCAGCGCGTCCAGCACGGGGCCCCGCAGCCACGCCCGCTGCCACGCGGCAAAGTCGGCGTACTGCACGGGCAGGGGCGGCAGGCGGGGCTCCGTGCCGGCCGCGAACGCCTCGTAAAAGGCGGACACGTCGCGCACGAGGGGCTCCATGCTCCACCCGTCGCCCACGATGTGGTGCAGCACCAGGAGGAGCGCCGTGTCGTCGTCCGCCAGCCGCACGGCCGTGCAGCGAAAGGGGGCGTCGCGCTCCAGGTCGAACGGGCGCCGCCCCTCGTCGGCCATCAGCCGCTCCAGCTCCGCCTCGCGCGCCTCCGGCGGATGGGCGCGCAGGTCCACCACCGGCAGGGGGACGGGGGCGGGCGGGTCGATGCGCTGCTCCGGCTCGCCGTCGCGCAGGCCAAAGCGGGTGCGCAGGGACTCGTGCCGCGCGGCCAGGGCGCTGAGCGCGCGGTGCAGCGACGGCAAGTGCAGCGGGCCCCGCAGCCGCAGCGGCAGGGGCAGGACGTAGGCGGAGCTCCCCGGCCGCAGCCGGTCCACGAACCACAGGCGCTGCTGGGCAAACGAAAGCGGCAGCGGCCGCCCGTCGCGCGGCACGGGGCGCAGGGGCGGCGCTTCACCGCCCGCGCGCGCCTCCTCGTCTCCCCCGGCCAGGCGCTCCCGGGCCTTGAGGACCTGCCGCATCACGGCGATGCGCTGCTCGGTGGTCAGGCGGTCCGGCCGGCCGGTGCCGGGCGGCGTCAGTGAATCGGTCATCGCGACATCGATGGAGACGGGAAAGCGGCGTGCCTCTGGCGGAGGCGTTCTCGTTCGGGATCAGGGCGGCGGCGCGTTGTCCCGCGGGCCGGGCGTTTCAACCGCGGGGGACAGGGTACGGGGTACAGGGGGCAGCCTGCAACGGCGCCTCCCACGCCCTCATCCGCCAGCGCCCTCGCGGCTGCGTTCGGCCGAGGCCCGCCCGGGATCGGGCACGTCCAGCGTCCCCCCACGCCCCGTCGTTCAACCGGCCCGTCCCCCTGCGGCACGCCCCGTCCCTCGCCGCGCGCGGCGGGTCATGCCGCGCGCCCGGCGTCGGCCGCGGCGAGCGCCAGCCCGTCGTCGCCGTCCGGCTGGGCGGAGGACGCGACGGCCAGGGCGCCCACCCGCACCCGCGCGGCGAGCTCCCGGGGAGCGCGGGGGCTCGCGCCGTCGAACAGGGGCCAGTGCGCGTACTCGCAGCGGGGAACGCGCAGCACGTCCTGCTCCACGAGCAGGTACTCGCGGCGGGCCGTCACCTCGCCCTCGGCGTGGCGCCGCGCGGACATGCGGTCGCGGTGGAACTCCTTGAGGGCGCGGTCGAACGGCAGCCGGCCGGGGGACAGGAAGCGCACGGCCCCCTCCTCGTCGCGGGCCGTCGCCACCTCGCCGCGGTTGTACAGGCTGGGCGAAAAGGGGATGTCCAGCCACCCGCGCCGGAACGCCTCGGGAATGCCGGCCGCCACGCTCCCCCCGCCGCAGACGATCACGCCGTCCAGCAGCGCCTGCACCTCGCGCTCGATCACCTCGCACTCCGCCCGCACGGCCGCCTCGTCCATCACCAGGTCGCGCGCGGCGGCGATCCCCCGCATCACCAGCGACAGCCCGTGCAGGTTGTCTTCCAGCGTGGGGATGCGGATGGCCTCCACGGGCGTCTTGACCAGCACCCGCGCGGCGCCGGAGAGCCCGGCCGTCACCCCCGACTGGTAGATGAGCTCCTCCGCGCGCGCCGGGTCCGCGGGAAAGGCCGCCATGTACTGGTTGAAGACGGCGTTCACCTGCACCCGCCCGTATCCCAGGTTGGCCAGCGTGCGCCGTGCCATGCGGGTAAGGGTGCGGATGGCGGCCACGTCCTGCACCCGGTGCCCCACCTCGGCGTAGCCCAGCGACACGGAGCGCACGCCCTGCTGCACGGCCAGGATCGCCTCGAGGATCCCCGTGGCGATGGCCAGCGACGGCGGCACCAGCGTGGCCGTGAGCACCCCGAAGAACTCGCGGTCCAGCACGATGCCGAAGCGCTCGTGATACAGTCCCGTCAGCCGGTCCACGTACTGCCAGGCGCGGATGGAGTCTTCGGGCGCGTAGGTCTTGTAGTAGGGGAGGTTGTAGCAAATGGCCCCGCCCTCGAACCCCGTGGCGCCCCCCGCATAGGCCACCTCGGCCAGCAGCCGCGGGTCGCGGGTGCTGTGCCGCACCTGCAGGGGCACCCCCACGACCTGGGCCATGCGCCGCAGCGTGGGCACGCCGTGGTTGATGACGGGGAACCCGTTGAGGGTGGGCGTGCCCGTCGCGCGGCTTTCGCGCAGGGCCTCGTCCGCCCCGGGATAGTCGTTGTTTCGGGTGAGCGAGTCCACCTGGTACGAGAGCACCCCCGCGCCCCCGGCGCGAAACGCCTGGAACAGCCGCAGCTGGTGGTCCGCCAGGGGCACGCCGCTGCGGGGCTGCACCAGCATGGGCGCGCGCCCCTCGCCCACGGCCGCCTGCAGGCCGGCGAACGAGGGCTGGCGGGCCAGGAAGCGCGCGTTCTCCTCCAGCGACCGCGCGGCGTGCCCCGTCTTCCACCCCTGCAGCACCTCGGCGCGGGCGCGGTGAAACGCGTCCGGCTCCATCACGGCGTCACGGGGCGCCTCGGCGGGGACGGCGGCGCCCAGGGCCAGCGCCCCCTCGTCCGCGCCGCCGCGCAGGGCCGCGGCGGCGGGGATGGGCGGGCGGGCGGCCAGGTCGGCGGCCAGCACCTCCAGGACGGCGCGCACGTCCACGAACTTCACGAACACGCGGTCAAAGCCCATCTCGCGAAAGTGCGCCTCGTACCCCAGCGCGTCGCCGATGGTGAGGTTGCCGCCCAGGTACCACAGGGGCGCGCGAGCCTGGTAGCGCCGCATGAGCTCGGGGAACTCCTTCACGTAGTAGCGCGTGTGGCCGTCCATGCTGGACAGCATCACCACGTCGCACAGCGCGGCGCGCTCAAAGAAGTCCGCCAGGCGGTTCTGCGTGCCCAGGTACACCACGTCGTAGCCGTTCTGCGCCAGCGCCTGGCGCAGGATGGTGAGCCCGACCGAGTGCGAGTCGCCGCCGATCCCGCCCAGCAGGAGGGTGTGCCGCTTCTCCATGAGGTCCTTCGGAGGTACACCGTGAACGGGACGGCCCGGGCCGGCTGCGCCTGGGCGAACGAGAGCGCGGCGCCGGCCGCGGAGGGGCGGCGCCGTGGGATTCCACCTGTCCTTCGTGCAGCTCCATCCCGCGGCCCCGTCGACGTCCCGTCGTCGCGGCGGACCACGATCATCGTCGTCCCGCGACCGCGAAGCTCCGGACGCGCGCGGCGGGCGACCGCGTCAGACCAGGGCCGGCTCGGCGGCGGCGTGGGCCGCCCCGTGGGCCACGCGCTGCGCGAGAAGGTCGAACGGGTCCACGCAGGCGTAGCCGGCCCCCCGCGGCGAGGCCAGGAACGCCTTGGCCAGCAGGTGCACCTCCGAGCAGCCGGCGACGAACGACGTCACGCCGTGCCGCCGCAGGGCGGCCTCCAGCACGGGGAGCAGCGCGTGCGGGTCCACGTTGCGCTTGGCGCGGTAGATCACGTCGCGGTGCAGCGCCGCCTGCTCGTCCGCGTCCGGCAGGACCACGCGGTCCGCCACGCGCGCCCAGGCGGGGTGCCGCTCGAAGATCCCCAGCGCGCGGGAGCCGTTGGAGCACACCAGCAGGTGCCGGCCGGGCGCGTGCTCCAGCGCCTCGATCGTGACGTCCACCATCGACACCAGCCGCGCCCGCACGGCGTCGGACAGCAGGGGAAACACGTGGTGCGCCGTCATGCAGCACACCACCAGCCGGTCGGCGCCCATCCCCATCAGCCGGCGCAGCGCGGCCTCCAGCGGCACGGCGATGCGCTCCTCCTCGCCCGCCAGGAACGCCTCCGTGCGGTCGGGAAAGGAGGGATCGGAGTAAAGGAGAACCGCGGGGTCCTCCTGCTCGCGCTCGCCGCGGACGTGCTCGTAGATGGTGCGCACGAACTCGGCGGACGAAAGCGGCCCCATCCCGCCCAGCACCCCCAGCGCGCGGGGAAGCGGCATGTCCTGCGTGACGGCGGTCTGCATCATCCGTGTGGCGTTTCGGGAAATCGACGGGCCCTCGCGCGGGGCGCGGGGACGCGCGGGAAAGCACGAGATCCGTTCTCGTCCGCGCTCCCCCGCTCCACCTGCTCACGTCCCGACAACCCGCGCGCTTCAAAATAGGTCTGATTCCGATATTGGTCAACGGACACTCCGGTCCGGTTCGCACACGTCCGCGCGGACGGGATTCCCGGCGCTCCCGGCGAGGATGTCGTGCGACAGGGACCCGTATCAGCCGTGCGCCCGTCCCGTGGGGGGCGCGGGCATCCGTCCGGAAGGCGCCCCGGGTGTCCGTCTCCCGGATCCAGTGGAAAGGTGTTCAGAGATGGCGCATACGGTGCTCCATGCGCGCTGCGCGGGGCAATCGGCGACATGCGTCCGGCGTCACGGGCCGATCCCTTGGTCCCGGATGTGGACAGCAGCTGTTTCCCGGGAGGGGGGTTGGCAACCCTCCGTCATCCTGGGTGGATGTTGCCGGACCTCGCGCTTCGAACCGCGCCCGAGAGGGTGTTGCCAGACCGCGCGCTTCGAACCGCGCCATCCCGAGAGGGGTTGCTAATTCAGCCCGCGGGGTGCGCGTGGCGCCGAATGACTCCGCATGACGCTCCTTGGCCTCCATTCAAGGAATGGGTTGGCGACACTCGTCCGATCCCTCCGCGGGCGCGAGACCGGCGAGGGGCACATCCGCGAGGGACCGGTCCGGGTCGGCGACGGCGGCGTGCAGCAGGGCCTGGTAGCCGTCCACGAGCCCGTCAATGGCCGACGCGCCGAACAGCGCCGTGCGGTACGAGAGCGAGCCGCCGATGCGCTCGCCGTCGTCCGTCATCGACAGGCGCAGGGCGGAGCGCAGCGTCCGCGCCTCTCCCGGCGGGCGCGGCAGGACGCCGACCTCCACCCCCGGCAGCCGAAAGCGCTCGCCGGCCGGGCGCGGGTGCTCCAGCTCGAACACGACCTGGAAGAGGGGCATCTCCTCCGGCCCGGCGTCCGGCCGCAGGGCGTCCACCAGGCGGGCGAACGGCAGGTCCTGGTGGGCCCAGGCGCCCAGCGCGGCCTCGCGCACCCGCCGCAGCAGCGCGCGAAAGCCCGGCGCGCCGGACACGTCCGTCCGCATCACCAGCGTGTTGGTGAAGAAGCCGATGAGCCCCTCCAGCTCGGCGTGCGGCCGGCCGGCGACGGGCGTGCCCACGCAGACGTCCTCCTGCCCGGCCGCGCGGGCCAGCAGCGCCTGGAAGGCGGCCAGGAGCACCATGTAGAGCGTGCTCCCCTCCGCCGCCGCCAGCGCGCGCAGCTCGCCCGAGAGGTCCGCCGGCAGCGTGAACGCCCGCGCGGCCGCGGCGGC
>NZ_DASURI010000553.1:0-4005 GCF_036280135.1 Longimicrobium sp. | reverse complement strand
CGCGAGCGGCAACGGCGAGCGGCTGATGTGGTACCCCTTCAAGGGCGCCTTCCGCGCCGGCGGCATCGGCAGCGGCGGCACCATGTGGGACGACGCCAACATCGGCTTCTACACCTGGGCCGGCGGCTTCAACACCACCGCCACGGGCCTGTACGCCTTTGCCATGGGCGACGGCTCGCAGGCGACCAACACGGGCTCCGTCGCCTTCGGCAACGACGTGATCGCCAGCGGCCAGTACGCCACCGCGCTCGGCGAGCGCACGCGCGCCGCCAGCCGCGGCACCCTGGCCTCCGGCGCCAACTGCTCGCCCGTGGCGACGTGCACCAGCGCCCACGCGGGCACCAGCTTCCGCGGCGCGCCCAACAGCAACGGCTCCTCCGCCGCCATCGGCCAGTACGTCACGGCCGACGCGGACTGGGCCATCGCGCTGGGCTTCCGCGCCAGCGCCGCCGGTCACGTGGGCTCGTTCACCTTCGGCGGCTCGCTCGCGGGCGCCAGCGCGGCCACGGACTCCATCCGCGCCACGGCCGACGGGCAGGCCACGTGGCGGGTGCCGGGCGGCTTCCGCATCTTCACCAACACGGCCGCCACGGTGGGCGTGCAGGTCAACGCCGGCGGCAGCTCGTGGAACGTCATCTCCGACCGCAACCGCAAGGAGAACTTCCTCTCGGTGGACGGAGAGGACGTCCTGGGCCGCATCCGCTCCCTGCCCGTGACGACGTGGCGGTACCGCGACGAGCAGGACCGCACGGTGCGCCACATCGGCCCCATGGCGCAGGACTGGGCCGCGGCCTTCGGCTTCAGCCGCGACAACACCACCATCAACATGAGCGACTTTGACGGCGTGAACCTGGCCGCCATCCAGGCGCTGGAGGCCCGCACGGCGGAGCTCCAGCAGCAGGTCGCCGCGCGGGACGCCCGCATCGAGTCGCTCGAGGCCCGCATCGCCCGCCTGGAGACGCTGATCGCGCAGCAGCAGCCGCAGCGGTAGGCCGGAGCGGCAGCCGGGGAACGCGCGGCGCACCCGCGCGCGAAAGATGGACGAATCCGGGAGCAGGGAGAGCATGCGCTCCCTGCTCCCCTCCCTTTTTTCCAGGAACGAATGAAGACGATGCCCGGACGGTGGACGTGGAGCGCGGCGCTGCTGGTGGCGGCCGCGTGCGGGGGGGGAAACGATGCCGGCGCGGCCGCGGGAGGGGCGCCGGCAGACTCGCAGGTGGTGCCCGTGGCGGCCCCCGTGGCCCCGGAGAGTGTGGCATCCGTGCCCGCCACGGACGTCCCAGCCGGGACACCCACGCCCCGGACCCCTCCGCGCGAGCCGGCCCCCACGGCCGCGGACTCTGCCGCCGCCGCCCGCGAGGACGTCTCGCCGGAGTGGAAGCAGCGGGAGCGCTCCATGGGCTCCTACGAGCGGTGCATGGAGCAGACGCGGGGCGCCGACGCCGCGGTCCGCGCGCGCCTGGAGACAGCGTGCGCGCGGCTTCCCGAGGCGCCGAAGTAGCCCGGCCCCGCCGGAAGTGAACGCCGCCCGGCGTTCACCTGGGGCCCTCGCGACACCCGTCGCGAGGGCCCTCGTCAACCCCTTGGGAAACATGCGCTTCCAGACTGTTCCGTCCGCCCGGAGCAGTCCAAATCCATACGTTTCCGGGCACCTTTCCTGCACCTGAAAGTGCGCGCGGCGAGCGTGGACCGTCCAGGCCACGCCTCCGCGCCGTCTCCGCATGCCCGGTCCCGTCCCGCGGCCTTGTCCCGTCCGCACCCCGCCGCGCCGGTGATCCGGCCACCCAACCCGCTCCGCCGCGTGCTCCCTGGCACCCGCGGGGCCCCCACCGCGTCCTTAGCCGCGAGGAACACGATGCAGACCCTTCCCACCCCGCCGTCGCCCCCGTCCGCGCGCCCGCGCCGTCCCTGGACGCCGCCCCGCGTGGAAGACCTGCCGCACCTGAACCGGCTGACGCTGCAGTCCATTCCCGGCGACTGCGGCACGGGCGGAAGCGGCAGCACCTGCTTTTGACCCGCGGCGCCGCGGACCGCCCCCCGGCCTCCGCGGACGCACGCCATCTCCCGCGCCCAGGGCGGCGCGGGCCCGTCCCACGCGGCGCGCCGGGATCCTGGCCCGGCGACGTCCCGCGAACCCGCGCCCCGGGTGCCTTTCCGGCGGCCCACCAGGACGGACTCACCCCCTGCCCTCCCCGCCCGCCCCCCGGCACGCCGTGCCGGCGGCGAACCACAGCGTGGCGGGGGCGTTCCGGACCCGCAGGGAAACCCCAACCCCGGGTTGTGTCATGAGATTTGTGCAACGGCATCTTTTCCTGGCGGCGGTGGGCGCGGCGCTCGCCCTGTCGGCGTGCGTGGACCGCGACAACCCCGCGGGGCCGCAGGCGCCGGCCCCCGGCGGGACGGGGCTGCCCCCCGCCGAACCCATCCTGCTGCAGGCCATCGACTGCCGCGTGGAGGTGGCGTCGCGGGCCGTGCGGTGCCGCAACGCCGAGCCGGCGGACGGCATGCCCGACTACCTCATCGTGGGCAACCAGAACACCTACGTCACGCTCACGAGCACGGACCCCGACTACGACGCGGGGACGGGGGCGTTCACCATGAACGTGACGGTGCGCAACCTCATCCCCCAGCCCCTGGGCACGGCCGACACCATGCCCGCCATGGCGCCCGACGCCAACGGGGTGCGCGTCTTCTTCTCCAGTCCGCCCGTGGCCACGGCGGGCACGGGCGCCATCGACGTGGTGGAGGACGGCCAGGACTTCTTTACGGCCGCCAACCAGGACTACTACCAGTACAACACGGTGCTGGAGCAGTTCGAGCTCAGCGCGCCCAAGGCGTGGCGGTTCAACGTGCCGGCCACGGTGGAGTCGTTCCACTTCGGCGTGTACGTGGCGGCGGCCGTGCCCTGGCCCAACGGCTACGTGCGGGTCACGGGCAACTTCAACGTGCTTTCCGGCAACGAGCGGCAGCTCACGGCCCGCGCCTACAACGCCGTGGGCGAGGAGGACCCCGTGGCGCCCGCCTTTACCTGGATGGCCCTGGACTCCACCCGCGCGGCCGTGAACGGCACGGGGATGGTGCACGGGCAGCGCGCCGGCGCCACGGGGATCGTGGCCATGGAATCGGGCGGCCTGTCGCGCACGGGGACGGTGATGATGAGCGTGATGCCCATCCGCCGCGTGTGGACGGGGGCGGCCGGCGTGACCAGCTGGGAGAACGGGGCCAACTGGCTCCCCGACAGCATTCCCCCGCAGCCCGCCGACACGGCCGTCGTGCCCGACACGGCCACGATCTTCCCCCTGCTCAACCAGAACGAGAGCGTGGGCGGGGTGGAGGTGCTGGACCTCACGCCGGGCGGCACCGTGCCCGCCATCTCCCTGGGCGCCTTCAACCTGGATGCGTCGGGAAGCGTGGTGACCACCAACTCCGGCTTCATCGACAACACGGCGGGGCGGCTGATCCTGAGCGGAATCGCGCAGACGGTGGAGGGACGGCTGCCCCCCGTGACCGTGACGGGCACCTACTCGCTCTCCGGGAACGTGCTGTCGCGCGCGTCGCTGCGGGTGCAGTCGGGGCGCCTGCGGAGCACCTCGTTCCGCATCCGGACGGAGTCGTACTGACGGCGGGCTTCGGCTCCGTTCCCGGACGGGGACGGACCTGACCGATGGACCTAAAACCGAGCAGATCCCATGAAGCGCACCCTCTTTGCCGCATCCGCCCTCGCCGCCGTGGCCCTGTTCTCCCCGGGCGCCGCCGCGCAGGCCGACATCCTGCTGCAGCTGCGGTCCGGCTCGCCGGCCGGCGACCGCTTTCGCGTGGACAGCGCGGGCGGCTTCGTGGCCCTGGGCAACCTGGGCATCGGCATCATTCCCGCGAGCGGCAACGGCGAGCGGCTGATGTGGTACCCCTTCAAGGGCGCCTTCCGCGCCGGCGGCATCGGCAGCGGCGGCACCATGTGGGACGACGCCAACATCGGCTTCTACACCTGGGCCGGCGGCTTCAACA
>NZ_DASURI010000552.1:0-10828 GCF_036280135.1 Longimicrobium sp. | reverse complement strand
GCAGAGTACTTCATCGCGGGGGACGAACTCCTCTGCGCCTCCGCGGCTCCGTGTGAGTCAGTCTGCTGGTCTGCCCGATTCTTGCCCGGTGGTGTGGACGAACCCTCGACAACCGTTCCTGGCGCTGGCCGCAGATGAGCGAGCACGATCCGACCGGATACTCTTCCCACGGCGTGAGCCCGCACCGGCTCAACGCCCTGAGCGACGCCGTGTTCGCCATCGCCATGACGCTCATGGCCCTGGAGATCACCGAAACGCTTCCCGACCACCTGCCCATCCGTGACCACACGGACGCCCTGCTGCTGCAGCTGCTTTCCTACGCGCTGGGATTCCTGATCCTGGGCCTGTTCTGGTCCACGCACCAGGCGCAGTCGCACTACACGGCCCACACGGACCGCGTGCACACCTGGCTCAAGATCGCGTTCCTGTTCTTCGTGGCGCTCATCCCCGTGGCCGCGTCGCTGCTCAACAAGGCCATCCACGAGCCGTCGTCCATCCTCGTCTACGGGATCACGCTCACGGGGGCGGCGTCCATGAACCTGGCCCAGTGGACGTACGCCACCGCGGGCCGCCGGCTCGTGCGCAACGACCTGGAGACGCGCGTGGTGCGCCGAATCCAGCGCCGGCTCATCATCGTCATCGCGGCGTACTTCGTGGTGATGGCGGTCTCCTTCTGGAACCCGCTGGTGAGCGTGGGGATGTTCATGCTCATGCACCTGGTGGCCGTGTTCATCCCCGCCGCGCCGCCGGAGACAGGGCCCGACGCGGACGAGGTGCCGGCCGGTGGATGAAATGGATGAGGCCGGCTCCCGGGGGGAGCCGGCCTCGATCACTTCGGGACGGGGGTGCTCAGGGCACCAGGTACGTCTCGTGGTAGCGCACGGTGTTGGGGTCGAACGTCGTGCAGCTGCCCTGCCACGGGGTGGTGATGGCCTTGCCCACGATGCCGCGCGGGTACCGCACGCCCGCCCCGCCCGATCCGCCGTAGCCCGCGCCGTTGCACAGCTGCTGGCCCCACACGCCGGCGGGATCGTTCATCGTATAGTTCGTGCCGTCGTTGCCGATGAGCAGCATCACGTGCCCCGCGCTGGTGAACTTGCCGTGGATGATGACGGGCCGCTGCTTGTTGAGCTCGGCCTCCATCTCCGCCACGGAGCCCGTCTCCATGTGCACGCGCAGGCGCTGCTTGATCCCCGCGCGGGCCGCCAGGCGGTTGAAGATCGTGTCGAGCTTGAACTCGTCCTGCGACTGCTTGCGGAACTCCTGGTAGATCTGGTCCGGCGTGTAGTTGGCGCCGTAGTACTTGAGCAGCATCGCCATGGTCGTGTTGGCGCAGGTGGCGCCGGGCTCGTACGTGTTGGCGTACTGAAAGAAGTACGGCACGTTGGAGATCAGGTCGCGGATGGTGAAGTCCTTGTACGCGCCCGCCACCTGCGTCCCCGCCGCGTTGTAGCCGCGCACGTAGATGCGCCGCACGCCCACGCCCGTGAACTTGTACGTCACCGGGAAGTTGTTCGCGCGGTCGGTGCTGCTGCCCAGCAGGTACGTGCCGTCCGCGAAGTACTTGATGGTGACGATGTCGCTCGTCGCGTCCGCGCGAAAGGTGACCGGGTTGGTCGCCACGCTGCCCGCGGGGCTCACCCACGCCAGCGTGGCCGTCCCCGCGAGGGTGCGGAGCGCCGATGCGGGACTCGTGGCACGGGTGAGGTCCGCGTCGCACGCGGCCAGCGGCAGGGCGGTGAGCAACGCGGCCAGGCACCAGCGCCTGCCGCGCGCGGTGCGTGTGCGCCGCGGCGGCTCGTGCAGCCGCGGGACGAGGGTGGAACGGGTCATGGCGCCTCCGAGGGTAGTGGATAGGTAAGGGTGGGCGAGGCGAAAACCCGGAATTTCCGTACCCCGATCTTGATCATCTCCGTCCGGAATGCGCCGTCCAATAGGTAAGTGCTTGCGGCTCAACAGATGAGAAAAATCGGAGCCCGCAGCCGAATTCGGCTGCGGGCTCCGATCTGATTTGTAGCTTGTTCCGCCAATAATTCGTTTCGGGCGGATGACGGATCGGTCGCACCTTCTCCCTCAGCCGATGTCCTTGCGGAAGTGCACGGATCGCTCGACCTCCTCGAAGCCGAGCGCACCGTGCGCGCGGTGGCTGTCGACGTTGTCCAGCAGCGCGTCGGACGCCATCTCGCGGTAGCCGTGCGCGGCGGCCCATCGCTCCGCCGCCGCCATCAGCGCCGCGCCGACGCCGTGGCCGCGCACGTCGCGGTCCGTGTACCAGCCCTCCACGTACGGCGTGGGCCCGTCGCATCCCTCCGCGTACGAGCGGACGGACATCTCCAGGAACCCACGCAGTCCGCCCTCCGCCCGCGGCGCCACGAACACGACCACGAGCTCGGGATGGTCGGGGCCGGGCATCTGCCGCGTCTCGGCCTCGTGCTCTTCGATGGGATGATGCGGCCACAGGCCAAAGCGCATCCGCGCCCACTCGGCCTCGTCGGACGGCTGCACTTCATGAACGGGATGCGGATGGGCTGGATTCAGCATGGGCTTCGACGGGGAATGGGCAGATGGATCACGGTTGCGGATGAGCGGTCTCGGGGGATGATAACGCTCAGCCGCGCTCCCCGGTTCCCGGCGCCTGGAGGGCTGATGGGCGGTTCAGACGCCGTCCTGGCGAACGCCGATGCCTGGGTTCAACCGTCAGCCGGCAGAACGAGCGCGGTCTGCAGTTCGGCGGAGGCGGGTCGAGTGGCCTGAATCGGCTCCCCAACCCCCAGCAGCGCCCCCAGGTCCAATGCCGAACGCACATTGACAAAGCGGCGACGCGGGCCGACGTACACCGTTACCGGTTTTCCCGCATTGGCCAGGTTCTCCACGTTGGCCAGCGTCCCCCGGCTCTCTCCGTCCCACAGCATGATCCCGCACTCCGCGGCATCGGCCATGGCGCGATCCTTCACGGAGTAGAAATCGAAGCCGCGCACGCCGGGCGGGGTCGGGATACGGTGGGCAGGCCACGCCCCCTCGTTGTTGCGCGGTGCGGAGCCCACGAAGTACACCTCCACGTGGGGATACCGCCACTCGGCCAGCTGCTGCTGCATGGCCCTGTCCGCGCCGTTCGCGTCGCCCACGAGGATCTGCATCCGCCGGCGCACGATCTCCGCGAGCCGGGCACGGATCGGCTCGTTCAGTCGCGACATCTTGCGCGAGCCGCCCAGGAAAACCCGGTTCATGCCTTGCTCCTCGTTCGGGTGAGCGCCAACACGGCCAGAGAGGCAGGCCTCCCGCGAAGCCGCACGGTGCGGGCCGCTTCCTTCATACTTGCCCCCGAGCGGTAAAGATCATCCAGGAGAAGGACGTGCCGCCCGGCGAGCGTATTTCCCTGTACATCGAAGGCGTCCTTGAGTGCCGCCTCGCGCTCCGCCATCTCCTCGACCCGCTTGAGTTCGGGCGTTTCCTTCACCTTCACCAGGCTTCGCAGATCGTACTCGATTTCCAGGTTCCTTGCCAGATTCCTGGCGATGGCCAGGAGTGGCTGAAACGGGCGTGGACGGCTGGGCGGAACGGGCACGACCACCTCCACCAGGAGCCGTCGGGATCGAAGAAAGTCCGCAGCTGCGGCCGCGAGATCAACGCTGGCGGAACGCTCGCCCTTGTACTTGAGGCGATAGAGTTTCTCCCCGAGCTCCGAGCGAACGGTCTCGAACTTCGGGCGGCCTTCCAGGTCATAGCCGAGGAACTCCGCGCCGAGCGTATGGACCTCCAGCGTAAAGCCGGCATCCCAGGGCCCGACGATGGGATACGGATCAAGCTTCATCGGCAGACCTGTTCCCGAAGAGGATGAGCGGTTCGCGATGACAGCCCAAAGTTGTCAAAGAACGCGGGGAGGATCAACGGGTCATGGACCTGGAACGACACCGGCCCTGCTCTTGCGCCCCGGGATCGCTCGAAGCGCACATCTGCCGCCATCGCAAGGACGCCCGTGAGCGACGCACGCCCGCAGCACGACGACCGGCCGGAGCGCGTGCCGGACCTGGACGAGCACGAGGAGCAAAAAGCGACGGAGGAGCAGTCGCTGGACGCCAAGACCACCTTGGAGGTCATCCGCCGGCAGGGTGAAAAGGAGCTGGAGCGGGCCACGGCCGGCCTGGCGTGGTCCGGGCTGGCGGCGGGGCTGGCAATGGGGTTCTCGCTGGTGGCGCAGGGCGTGTTGCGGCACGGGCTGCCCGACGCGGAGTGGCGCCCGCTCGTGGTGAGCCTGGGCTACGCGGCCGGTTTTCTGATCGTGATCCTGGGCAGCCAGCAGCTGTTCACCGAGAACACGCTGACGGCCGTGGTGCCGCTGCTGGCGCGGCGCGATGGGCGCACGCTGGCCAACGTGGCGCGGCTGTGGGCCGTGGTGCTGGTCGCCAACCTGGCGGGCGCGCTGCTGTTCGCGCTGGTGGCCGCGCGCACGGAGGCGTTCTCGCCGGAGATGCGGCACGCGTTCGCGGAGCTGTCGCGCGAGGCCACGGAGCCGTCGTTCGGGCTGACGGTGCTGCGCGGCATCTTTGCCGGCTGGCTCATCGCGCTGATGGTGTGGATGCTGCCCGCCGCGCAGGCCGCGCACCTGTGGGTGATCGTCATCATCACGTGGCTGGTGGGCGCGGCGCACCTGTCGCACGTGGTGGCGGGCGCCGTGGAGGCGTTCTACCTGGTGTGGGCCGGCGAGAAGGGTTTTGGCGACGCGCTGGGCGGATTCGTGCTGCCGGCGCTCATCGGCAACGTGCTGGGCGGGACGGCGCTCGTGGCCGCGCTCAACCACGGCCAGGTCACCGCCGGCGAAGGCTGATCCGCACCCCCGCATCCACAGAAGTGACGAGACGCAGGGCGCCCTGGCCGCGCCCTGCGTCTTTTCCTGCTGTCCCCTGTAACCTGTCCCCCGCCGTTGCCCGCTATTCCCTATTACCTATTCCCTATTCCCTGCCGTCCGTCCCGACAGCGCCCAGATCTCCACCCGCCCCTGCAGCGCCAGCGGGATCGCGATGAGACCGCGCCGCGTATCCACGCCCAGGTCCGCCGGCTGCCACAGGTCGCGGACGACGCGCTGCGTGTGCTGTCCGTCGATCACGTGCAGGCTGCTGTCGGCCCAGCAGGTCACGAGCAGGCGGCCGTCCGCCAGCCGCTCCACGCCGTCGAACTTGCCCGGCCCGCGCGCCAGGATGGTGCGCACGCTGTCGCCCGGGCGGATGGCGTACACCTCGCTGCGGAACGGATCGAACGAGACCACGATCCACCGCTTTCCGTCCGGGTCCCAGGTGATGCCGTTGGGCCGCCCCAGCCCCGCGCCCGACGCGATGGTGGACACCGTCCGGTCCGGCGCGATGCGAAAGATGCGGTCGCCGCCCTGGTAGATGACGCCTTTGTCCGTCATGGCGATGCCCGTGTCTGTCACGTGCAGCGCGCCGTCCGGGCCCACCGCCACGTCGTTCAGCAGCACGGCGCGCTGCGGGCGCAGGTCGATGGTGGCCAGCGGCGCACCCGTGCGCCGGTCGAACCCGCGCAGGACGTCGATGTCCGCCACCCACAGCGTGTCGCCGCGCAGCGCCATTCCCTTGGGCGCGTTTAGCACGACGCTGTTTTTGCCGCCCTGGATGAAGACTTCCGCGCGGTCCGTGGCCCCCGCGAACACGCGGGCGATGTAGCCGTTGCCGTCCTTGAGCGAGCCTGGCCCGGCCATGTTGGAGACGAAGTACACGTCCTGGTCCGGGTCGTAACGCACGGATTCCGGAAAGCCGAAGCCCTCGATGCGCGTGAGCATGCGCGCGGCGGCCGGCGCCTCGGCGGCCTGCGACGAGCGGCACGCGCCCAGCAGCGCGCAAAGGGCCAGGGCCTGCAGCGGACGGATGAGCCGGTGCGCCATGGTGATTCCCATCGGGTGAGCCGAATCCCACGATCGAACGGGGGATCGCCGGATGCGAGACATGTGCCGATGTGGACAGGTCCCGGGAGCCATCGAATCCACAGGACCACCCGGAAGCGTCATCCCGAGGAGCCGCCGCGCGGACGCGGCCCGTGCGTGATCCCTGGCGGCGACGAAGGATCTTGTGTGCGAAGCTCTGCGGCGACTCTCGTGCACGAACGCCGCCTCCATGGTTTGAACGCAAGATCCTTCGGTCGCGCTAGGGCCCCGTGTCACGGCGGATCCGCGCGGCGCTCCCTCAGGATGACGCGTTTCTGCGAGTCATGCCAGGAGGCCAAGGTTCATCCGCGTCCGGGCTCGCGGCGGCCGGCATCGTGCACTACGATCAGGCAGCGCAGGTCATCCGAAGCAGATTACGGAGTGGTGGATGCAGATCGAAGTATGGGCCGACGTGGTGTGCCCGTGGTGCTGGATCGGCGAGACGCGCCTGTTTCGCGCGCTGGAGCAGCGGCCCGACATCCAGGCGGAGGTGGTGTGGCGGCCGTTCCAGCTGCAGCCCGACATCCCGCCCGAGGGGCTGCCCTGGGACGAGGTGGTGCGCACCAAGTTCGGCGGGCCGGAGCGCGCGCGGGCCATGTTCCAGCACGTGGCCGATGCCGGCGCGGGCGACGGGCTGCGGTTCGACTTCGAGCGCATTGCCGCGCACCCCAACACGCGCGACGCGCACCGCTTGGTGCTGCTGGCGCAGGAGGCCGGCATTGCCCGCGAGATGGCCGAGGCGCTGTTCCGCGCGAACTTCCAGGAGGGCCGCGACGTGGGCAAGACGGGCGTGCTGGCCGACGTGGCCGCGGGCGTGGGGCTGGACCGCGACCGCGTGGCGCGCTTTCTGGCCGGCGACCAGCTGTCGCGCGTGGTGGACGAGAGCCAGGCCGAGGCCAAGGCGCTGGGCGTGGACGGCGTGCCCTTCTTCGTCATCGACGGCAAGTACGCCTTTTCCGGCGCGCAGCCGCAGGAGACGTTCGTGGCCGTGCTGGACCGCGTCCTCGCGATGGAGGCCGGGGCCGAAGCGGAGTGAGCTGGACGGGGTCGCCATGAAGACCACCGGCCGGCACGGATGCGCGGGACAGGTCTACAGAAGGCCCCGTGTGAGAATGCTGTTTCGTCGCGCCATAAAGCAGCTAGCTTGAGAGAATCTTTGACCTCGAACGCTTGCTCGGTCCGCAGTGCCCGCGAGCTTCTCATCATCCGATATCGCTTGCATGTGAGTGACTGGCCCGGTAGGCTGTCCGCGCCCGGTAAAAGACCTCAACGATCCGCGGTGCAGAGGGAGCAACGATGGCAGGGCGGCCGTACATCCTGGCGGAGACCAACTGGAAGGCGGTGCAGCGCACGCCGTTCGACGTGGCGGTGCTGCCGTGGGGCGCCACGGAAGCGCACAACTGGCACCTGCCATACGCCACGGACGTCATCCAGTGCGACGCCGTCGCCGCCGAGTCCGCGCGTCGGGCGTGGGAGCGGGGCGCGCGCGTGGCCGTGCTGCCCACCGTGCCGTTCGGCGTGCAGACGGGGCAGCTGGACATCCCGTTCTGCCTGAACCTGAACCCGTCCACGCAGCGGGCCGTCCTGCGCGACCTCGTCCATGCGCTGGCGGGGCAGGGCGTGCGCAAGCTGGTGATCCTCAACGGACACGGCGGCAACGACTTCCGCGCCATCATCCGCGAGCTGGTGCCGGACGCGGGCCTGTTCCTGTGCGCCATCAACTGGTGGAGCTGCCTGGACGCGCGGCCGTACTTCGACCAGCCCGGCGACCACGCCGGCGAGCTGGAGACGAGCGTGATGATGCACGTGGCGCCCGACCTGGTGCTGCCGCTGGACGAGGCCGGCCCCGGGGCGGAGCGCAAGGCGCGCATCGCCGGGTTGCGCGAGGGGTGGGCGTGGGCGCCGCGGCCGTGGACGGCCATCACCGACGACACGGGCGTGGGCGATCCGTCCGCCGCCACACCGGAGAAAGGCGCCGCCTACCTGGACGCCGTCGCCGAGCGCATCAGCGGCTTCCTCGTGGAGCTCGCCGCGGCGGACGTCACGGACCTGTACGGGGACGCGCCGGGCGCGTGAGCCAGGCTACCGGCGCCCGCCCTCCTTGCGCTCCTCGTTGTCGATCTCGCCGGCCAGGAACAGCACCGTCTCGCGCGTCCCGGGGCTGAAGCGCTCCCATTCGTCGTCGCAAAAGAGCGCGAGGTGCCGCAGCCACGCCAGCCGCCAGAGGGCCCGCGACCGGCGCATGTCGTCGAACGCCATCGACAGCACCTCGTCGCGGCCCTTGATCGTTCGGAACAGGGCGAGGTAGCGCTCGTGCGCGGTGCGCGACGGGTCGTCCATCACGGCGCGGCACTCGTCCATGATGCGCGTGCACAGCCGGTCCAGCAGCACCGGCTTGAGCTCGCGCAGGATCCTCCAGTCCGCTTCGGGGAAGTCTCCGCTCATCGTCTCGTCCTCGTGTCGATCGTTCGGCAGGGTCCGGCGAGGCCAACGATGTGAACGCCGTGCACGTCGCGCAAGCGTCGTCCGCCGACGAGGCGGATCAGCGGTCGGCAGATGAAGAACGGCCCCGCGACCGGTCTGGTCGCGGGGCCGTTTTCAATCGATCATCCGCACTGGGCCGCCAATCATCACACCCGATCCGGAAAAGCGTTGTTTTCCTGAGGGGCCCTCTCGAGCCCGACCGCACCGGGTGCGTGTGGCCCCGAAGGATCTTCCCGCCCTGGCAGGGACCCAGCCAGGCGGCGAAGTCCCTGCCCCGCGAAGGAGATCCTTCGGTCGCGCCAAAGTCCTGCGCATGTTCAGGTTACGCGTGGCGCTCCCTCAGGAAATCAACCCGTTGTGCGGTCGGTGCGATTCGGCCTCAGCGACCCGGGACAGATTCGATCGGCGGAAGCCCCAGCGTCCGCGCGGCCTCGTTGAAGCGCGCGACCTCGTCCGCCAGCACGCCGTCCAGCCGCGGGCGAATGGCCGTCCACTGCGCGTCCAGGTCCGCCGCGCGCCGGTAGCGCGCCTCCGTGGGGCGGCCTTCCGCGCTGCCGGCGCCGTACCCCCCGTCGCCCACGAGCGTGCCGTACAGGGTGCCGAACTGCGCCATCAACCCCGCCGGCGTGCCCAGGTCGCCCGGGGCCTGCGCCGGCACGAGCAGCGCCCGCGCCCGCGCCGTTCGCGCCAGCAGCGTGTCCGCCGCGGCGCGCAGCGCGGGCGACGCCGCGCCCGTGCTGTCCGCCTGCCGCACGAGGGCCCGCGCCCGCGCGTCCACGGAGGCGAGGGCCGCCAGCCGGCCGTTCATCTGCTCGATGGTGTCGCGTACGGCGGAGGACAGCGCGTGCTGCGCCTCGTAGTCCGCCCGGGTGATGGAGGGATCGCGCGGGTCGCCCGTGACGACGAGCGGGTGGGACGTCGTGTCGCCGCCGACGGTGAGGCGCACGCGGTAGTCGCCCGGCGGCATCTTTACGCCGCCCATCCACCCGCGCGCCTCGCCCGTCTCGGAGAGCGACCGCGGGCCCGCGCCGCGCAGGTCCCAGACGACGCGGTGAAAGCCGCGCGCAGCCCGCAGCCGGCGCGTCCCCAGCCGCTCCGCCTGGACGGAGTCGGAGTGAAAGGCGCGAACCGTCCGCCCGTTCGCATCCAGCACGTCCATCCGCACCTCCGGCACGTCCGCCGGGAGCGCGTAGTGGATGAGCGCGCCGTGGGGCAGGTCGTCCGGCAGCACCAGATCCACCTCCTGCAGGGGCGGGCCGACGACCCCGCGCGCCGCCGGACGCGGCGTGTACAGCCGCACGGTCCCCGCGCGGGCGTCCGCCGCCAGCTCGCGCAGGGGCGTGAGGTCGTCCAGCACCCAGAACGAGCGGCCCTGCGTGGCCAGCACCAGGTCGCCGCGGTGCACCTTGATGTCCATCACGGGCGTGGCGGGCAGGTTCAGCCGCAGCGGCTGCCAGCGCGCGCCGTCATCGAACGAGACGAACAGGCCGAACTCCGTGCCCGCGTACAGCAGCCCGCGCCGCGCCGGGTCCTCGCGCACCACGCGCACGGGGTGGTCGGCGGGGATGCCGTTGGTGCCATCCGCCAGCCGCCGCCACGTGCGCCCGAAGTCGTCCGTGGCGAACACGTACGGGGCAAAGTCGTCCATCCGGTACCGGTGCACGGCCACGAACGCCCGGCCCGGCGCGTGCGGCGACACGTCGATGCGGCTCACCGTGCCCAGCCGCGGCATCCCCGGCGGCGTCACGTCCGTCCACGTGCCACCCTCGTCGCGGGTGACGTGCACGCGCCCGTCGTCCGTCCCCACCCACAGCGTCCGCGCGTCGTGGGGCGAGGGCGCCACGGCAAAGATGGTGGTGAACACCTCCGCGCCCGTGTGGTCGGGGGTGATGGGCCCGCCGGGCCAGCGCTGCAGGGTGGTGTCGTTCGTCGTCAGGTCCGGCGAGATGCGCTCCCAGCGGTCGCCTCCGTCGCGGCTGCGGTACAGGTACTGGCTGGCGTAGTACAGCGTGCGCGGGTCGTGCGGCGAGACGACGGCGGGAGCGATCCACTGCCAGCGGTTGATCATGTCGCGCGGGGCCACGGCCGTGTTCTCGGGATACACGCTCACGCTCACGCGCGTGTCGGTGGGCACGTGCATCCGGTTGAGGTTGCCGCCGTAGCATCCGCCCCAGATCGTCTCCGGGTGGTCGGGGTGCAGGGCGACGGGGCCCGTCTCGCACCCGGCCGCGAAGGTCCACTCCTGCTGCGGCCGAAGCGTGTTCTCCAGCCGCCGTGACGGCACACCGATGCTGGTGTTGTCCTGCTGCGAGCCGTACAGCCGGTACGGCACCTGGTTGTCCGTGACGACGTCGTACAGCTCCGCCGTGGGCTGGTTGTACATGGACGAGAAGGTGCGCCCGTTGTTGA